>NZ_JBKFAL010000021.1:0-98803 GCF_053345625.1 Methylobacterium sp. D53M | reverse complement strand
AGCCGTCGCCGATCACGCATGCGCCGACCGCTCCTCGCGCCACGGTCGCCCCCGTTCCTCGGGACCCCATCGAGGAGGGACGCGGCCCTGGCTTCACGAACAGGCGTTCTCGACCTTCGAGAAGATGGTCGTCTCGAGCGCGACGTGATCGGCCGCGGCCTTCGGCTGCGAGGACCGTTCGACGGCGTGGAAGACCGCGTGGATCGCCTCGGCCGTCTTCTCGTCGGTCCGGACGAGGCGCCCGGTCCAGGCCGTGATCTCCTGGGGCGACGATGTGCTGGTCACGAAGCCGATGATGTCGCCCTCGGCCGTGCCGACGAGGATGCGGCTTCGATGCGTCTGCGCGTAGCCGGGATCGGCGGCGGTGTAGGTCCCGGAGACCGCCTCGCCCATCTGGAGGAGGCGGAGTTCCGCGCCGGCTTGGCTCCGCCAGACACCATCGAACATCGTTGCTCAAGCCCGCCGATCGAGCGGCCGCTCGCACGGCCCATCACAAGCGATATAGCAGATTTGATATAACGGATGCGCGAGCCCGGCAATGCTGGGGCGCGGTCCGCGTCGCGTGAGGCGCTGAGCGCGGCCCCGCTACCAGAGGGCCCCGTGCGGGTGGAACCGCACGGCGTCGCCCGGCACGACCTCGGTCCGGTCATCCTCCAGCTCCACGAGGCCGTCGGATTCGGTGAGCGATGACAGCATGCCCGCGCCGTCGCGCTGGAACTTCCGGGCCTCCCAGGCGCCGTCGGCGTCCCGGGCGAGGCTGACCCGGACGAACTCCCTGCGGCCCGCGCGCTTCCGATAGGGAAAGGCCGCCCTGACGGTGAATCCGCGCGACGGCGCGTAGGCCTCGCCGGCGAGCCGGGCGAGGAGCGGCCGCACCACGAACAGCAGGGTGACGTAGACAGCCACCGGGTTGCCCGGCAGGCCCAGGAACGGCTTGCCGTCGATCATGCCCATCGCGACCGGCCGTCCCGGTTTGATCCCCAGCCGCCAGAACACGAGGCGCCCGATGCTCTCGACGGCGGTCTTCACGTGATCCTCGTCGCCGGTCGACACGCCGCCCGAAGTCAGGATCACGTCGTGCTCGGCGGCCGCCGCCGAGAGCCTGGCCGCGAGGGCCGCCGGGTCGTCGCGGATGACGCCGAGGTCGCGCGCCGCGACGCCCATCCGCCGGAGAAGAGCGAGCAGCAGGACGCGGTTCGAATCGTAGATCGCGCCCGGCCCCAGGGGCGACCCGGGCTCGACGAGTTCGTTGCCCGTCGAGAACACGCCGACCCGCAGGGTGCGGCGGACCTTCAGCGTGCGCAGGCCGACCGCGGTCGCCAGGGCCAGGTCCTGCGGCCGGAGACGCCGGCCGGCCGCGATGATCGTCGAGCCCTTCGCCGCGTCCTCGCCGGCGTCGCGGCTGTTGGCGCCCCGCTTCAGCCCGAGCGGCAGGGACACCCGGCCGTCGGGCAGGACCTGGACGTCCTCCTGCATGAAGACGGTGTCGGCCCCCGCCGGCATCGGGGCCCCGGTGAAGATCCGGGCGGCCGAGCCCGCCACCGACACGCCTTCGGGGGAGGCGCCGGCCGCGACGACCGCGCCGACCGGCAGGATCGTCGCATCGGAGGTGCGCAGGTCCGCGAAACGGACCGCGTAGCCGTCGACGGCCGAGTTGGGGAACGGCGGGACGTCGATGGGCGCGACGCAATCCTCGGCCAGGACGCGCCCGTCGGCGTCCGGGACGGGAACGTCCTCGGTGCCGACGATCGCTGCGAGCCGCTCGCCGAACAGCGCGTGCGCGTCCTCGATGGTCATCAGAGGGCCGCCGAACGCGAAGCAGTCGTCGCTGAGCTGGGCCATCCGGCTAGAGCCTCCCGAGGACGTCTTCGAAGGGAACGGCCACGTCGAGCATCAGCCCCGTCACCGCCGCCGCGTCGTTCAGATCTACGACGGGAATGCCCGATGCCGGAAACGCGACGTCGCTCGCGATGCCCACGATGGTGGTGTCCAGCGGATGGAGGGGTGGGCGGCCGTTCTCGGCCCGATGGACCTCGATCTTGGGGATGGGCTCCCGCTTGTACCCTTCCACGACGACGAGGTCGCACGGGCTGATCCGCCGCAAGAGCTGGCCGAGGCTCGCCTCCTGCTCGTCGCGCAGCTCGTGGACCTGGGCCCAGCGGCGGCCCGACGAGATCAGAACCTCGCTCGCGCCCGCCCTGCGGTGCTCGTAGGAATCCTTCCCGGGCCAGTCCGTGTCGAAGTCGTGATGGGCGTGCTTGATGGTCGCCACCCGCACCCCGCGGGCGACGAGCAGGGGGATGGCCCGGACCAGCAGGCTGGTCTTGCCGGCCCCGCTCCACCCGGCGAGTCCGATTACGCGCATGCCGGACACCGCTGACAGCCCCTCTCGTGCCGTTCCCACTGCCCCGCGCGAGGGCTCAGGGCAAGCGTCGGCCGCGCCGCCGGGACGCGTGACCCCGGCGTCACGCAAATTGAAACGACTTCAAAAACGATATAACACCTCCGCTATAACGGCTGCCATTTGGTATGCCACGAGCGAGCGCCACGCCAACGGACCCGAACGGGCACGCCATGCACGACTTCAACCGTCCCTCGATCGCGCAGGTCTGAGCATGGGCGACGCATCCTCCGCGGCGGACTGGGCCGCCATCGTGACGGACGCCTACTGCGCCGACGCGAAGCCGCCGCTCACGCAGGAGCTCGCCGGCCGAGTCCGCGACGCGCTCGCCCAGGCGGCCGCGTCGCCGGCCGGAGACGCGCCGGGCTCCCTGATGGACCGCCTGAACGACGCCCTCGACGCGTTCGAGACCGAGCTGCGCTCCGTCGTCGGACCCAGGGTCACGTCCCTGGACGAGGCGACGGGCGCGGCCACGATGAAGCCGCGGTCCGAGGCCGGCCAGCCGCTCCGGGCCTTCGGCGGCCAGTAGCCTCCGACCGGACCTCAGGACACCGCGACCACCCGTCCCAGCAGTTGGAAATCAGATACCGCATGAGTGAGGCACCGGGGACAGTCAGGACTTTCTCGCATCCCGGCCGGGGGCGGAACAAGGCGCGCAGCGTCCCCAAGGGGCGCCAGGTCGAGCCGCGGGCGAAGGTCGAGATCGAGGCGCTTCTCGGCTGCCGCTCGCGCCAGCGCGACCTGCTCATCGAGCACCTGCACCTGATCCAGGACACCTACGGCCAGATCAGCGCCGAGCACCTGGCGGCGCTCGCCGACGAGATGGCCCTGGCCTTCGCCGAGGTGTTCGAGACCGCGACCTTCTACGCGCATTTCGACGTCGTGAAGGAGGGTGACGCCTCGATCCCGCGGCTGACCGTCCGGGTCTGCGACAGCATCACCTGCGCGATGTTCGGCGCCGACGAGCTGCTGGAGACGCTCCAGCGGGAACTCGCCTCCGACGCCGTCCGCGTCGTGCGCGCGCCCTGCGTCGGCCTGTGCGACCACGCGCCCGCCGTCGAGGTCGGGCACAACTTCCTGCACAAGGCCGACCTCGCCTCCGTGCGGGCCGCGGTCGAGGCCGGCGACACGCACGCCCATATCCCGGACTACGTCGACTACGAGGCCTATCGGGCCGCCGGCGGGTACGCGACCCTCGACCGGCTCCGCAGCGGGGACCTTCCGGTCGACGACGTCCTGACGGTGCTCGACGACGGCGGCCTGCGCGGCCTCGGCGGCGCGGGCTTCCCCACGGGGCGCAAGTGGCGCTCGGTGCGCGGCGAGCCCGGGCCCCGGCTGATGGCGGTCAACGGGGACGAGGGCGAGCCCGGCACGTTCAAGGACCAGCTCTACCTCAACACCGACCCGCACCGCTTCCTCGAGGGCATGCTGATCGGCGCCCACGTCGTCGAGGCGCCGGAGGTCTACATCTACCTGCGCGACGAGTATCCCATCTCCCGCGAGATCCTGACGCGCGAGATCGCGAAGCTCCCCGCGGGCGGTCCGCGGATCCACCTGCGCCGCGGCGCCGGCGCCTACATCTGCGGCGAGGAATCCTCGCTGATCGAGTCCCTCGAAGGCAAGCGCGGGCTGCCGCGGCACAAGCCGCCGTTCCCGTTCCAGGTCGGCCTGTTCAACCGTCCGACGCTGATCAACAACATCGAGACGCTGTTCTGGGTCCGCGACCTGATCGAGCGGGGCGGCGACTGGTGGAAGAGCCACGGCCGCAACGACCGCGTCGGCCTGCGCTCCTACTCGGTCTCGGGGCGCGTGAAGGAGCCGGGGGTGAAGCTCGCCCCGTCCGGCCTCACCATCCAGGAATTGATCGACGAGTATTGCGGCGGCATGGCGGAGGGCCACACCTTCGCGGCCTACCTGCCGGGCGGCGCGTCGGGCGGCATCCTGCCGGCGTCGATGAACGACATCCCGCTCGATTTCGGGACGCTGGAGAAGTACGGCTGCTTCATCGGCTCCGCCGCGGTCGTGATCCTGTCGGACCGGGACGATGTGCGCGGCGCCGCGTTGAACCTGATGAAGTTCTTCGAGGACGAGAGCTGCGGGCAGTGCACCCCCTGCCGTTCGGGGACCCAGAAGGCCCGCATCCTGATGGAGCAGGGCGTCTGGGATACCGAGCTCTTGGGCGAATTGTCCCAGTGCATGCGGGACGCCTCGATCTGCGGCCTCGGCCAGGCCGCCTCGAACCCGCTCAGCAGCGTCATCAAGTACTTCCCGGACCTGTTCCCCGCCCCGCGCGCCGCGGCTGCCGAGTGAGGCAACCGATGGTACCGGCGAACCCTATCCCGATGTCCGAGCCAGGAGCGGCCGCATGAGCAACGCCCCCGAACAGCGCGGCGACAAGACCGAGAAGCCCGAGATCCGGGCCGACGGGCTGCAGGATGCGGGCGGCCCCGCGTCGGGCCCGAAGCCGGGGGCCGGCGGCTCCTACTCGGAAGGCGCGAAGGCGGGCGGCCAGGCGGCCCCGGAGCCGTCGGGCCTGCACGATCTCAAGGAGCGGCCGACCGCCCCCCCGACCATCGCGTTCGAGTTCGACGGCCAGCAGGTCGAGGCCGCCCCCGGCGAGACGATCTGGGCCGTCGCCAAGCGCCTCGGCACCCACATCCCGCACCTCTGCCACAAGCCCGAGCCGGGCTACCGCCCGGACGGCAATTGCCGCGCCTGCATGGTCGAGATCGAGGGCGAGCGCGTGCTGGCCGCCTCGTGCAAGCGCACGCCGGCCGTGGGCATGAAGGTCAAGTCCGCGACCGAGCGCGCCACCAAGGCCCGCGCCATGGTGCTCGAGCTGCTCGTGGCCGACCAGCCCGAGCGCGCGACCTCGCACGACCCGACCTCGCACTTCTGGGTGCAGGCCGACTTCCTCGACGTGTCCGAGAGCCGCTTCCCCGCGGCCGAGCGCTGGACCGGCGACTTCAGCCACCCGGCCATGAGCGTCAATCTCGACGCCTGCATCCAGTGCAACCTCTGCGTCCGCGCCTGCCGCGAGGTCCAGGTCAACGACGTGATCGGCATGGCCTACCGCTCGGCCGACGCGAAGGTGGTGTTCGACTTCGACGACCCGATGGGCGGATCGACCTGCGTGGCCTGCGGCGAGTGCGTCCAGGCCTGTCCGACCGGCGCGCTGATGCCGTCCGCCTACCTCGACGCCGAGCACAACACCCGGACGGTCTATCCCGACCGCGAGGTGACCTCGCTGTGCCCCTATTGCGGCGTCGGCTGCCAGGTCTCCTACAAGGTGAAGGACGAGAGGATCGTCTACGCCGAGGGCGTGAACGGCCCGGCCAACCACAACCGGCTCTGCGTGAAGGGCCGCTTCGGCTTCGACTACGTCCACCACCCCCACCGCCTGACGGCGCCGCTGATCCGCCTGGACAACGTCCCGAAAGACGCCAACGACCAGGTCGACCCGGCCAACCCGTGGACGCACTTCCGCGAGGCGACCTGGGAGGAGGCGCTCGACCGCGCCGCCGGCGGCCTCAAGACGGTCCGCGACACCCATGGCCGCAAGGCGCTCGCCGGGTTCGGCTCCGCGAAGGGCTCGAACGAGGAGGCCTACCTCTTCCAGAAGCTGGTGCGGCTCGGGTTCGGCTCGAACAACGTCGACCACTGCACCCGGCTGTGCCACGCCTCGTCGGTCGCCGCCCTCATGGAGGGGCTGAACTCGGGCGCCGTGTCGGCGCCGTTCTCGGCGGCGCTCGACGCCGAGGTCATCATCGTGATCGGCGCCAATCCGACCGTGAACCACCCGGTGGCGGCGACCTTCCTCAAGAACGCCGTGAAGCAGCGCGGCGCCAAGCTGATCGTCATGGATCCGCGTCGGCAGGTGCTGTCGCGGCACGCCTACAAGCACCTCGCGTTCAAGCCCGGCTCGGACGTCGCGATGCTCAACGCGATGCTCAACGTGATCATCGAGGAGCGGCTCTACGACGAGCAGTACATCGCCGGCTACACCGAGAACTTCGAGGCGCTCAAAGAGAAGATCGTCGAGTTCACGCCTGAGAAGATGGCCTCGGTCTGCGGCATCGACGCGGAGACGCTGCGCGAGGTCGCCCGGCTCTACGCCCGCGCCAAGTCCTCGATCATCTTCTGGGGCATGGGCATCAGCCAGCACGTCCACGGCACGGACAACTCGCGCTGCCTGATCGCGCTCGCCCTCGTCACGGGGCAGATCGGGCGCCCCGGCACCGGCCTGCATCCGCTGCGCGGCCAGAACAACGTCCAGGGCGCGTCCGACGCCGGCCTGATCCCGATGGTCTACCCGGACTATCAGTCGGTCGAGAAGGCCGCGGTGCGGGAGATGTTCGAGGAGTTCTGGGGGCAGAAGCTCGACCCGCAGAAGGGCCTCACCGTCGTCGAGATCATGCGGGCGATCCACGCCGGCGAGATCAAGGGCATGTTCGTCGAGGGCGAGAACCCCGCGATGTCCGACCCGGACCTGAACCACGCCCGGCACGCCCTGGCGATGCTCGATCACCTCGTCGTGCAGGACCTGTTCCTGACGGAGACCGCCTTCCACGCCGACGTGGTGCTGCCGGCCTCCGCCTTCGCCGAGAAGGCCGGCACCTTCACCAACACCGACCGTCGCGTGCAGATCTCGCAGCCGGTGGTGTCCCCGCCGGGCGACGCGCGGCAGGATTGGTGGATCATCCAGGAACTGGGGAAGCGCCTCGGCCTGCCCTGGAACTACGGCGGCCCGGCCGACATCTTCCGCGAGATGGCCATGGTGATGCCGTCGTTCAACAACATCACCTGGGAGCGCCTGGAGCGCGAGGGCGCCGTGACCTACCCGGTCGACGCGCCCGACCAGCCCGGCAACGAGATCATCTTCTACGCCGGCTTCCCCACGGAGAGCGGGCGCGCGAAGATCGTCCCGGCCGCCGTGGTGCCCCCGGACGAGCTGCCGGACGAGGACTACCCGATGGTCCTGTCGACCGGCCGCGTGCTGGAACACTGGCACACCGGATCGATGACCCGGCGCGCCGGCGTCCTCGACGCGCTGGAGCCCGAGGCGGTCGCCTTCATGGCCCCGAAGGAGCTCTACCGGCTCGGGCTGGAGCCCGGCGACACGATGAAGCTGGAGACGCGCCGCGGCGCCGTCCACCTGAAGGTGCGCTCCGACCGCGACGTGCCGGTCGGCATGATCTTCATGCCGTTCTGCTACGCCGAGGCCGCGGCCAACCTGCTGACGAACCCGGCGCTCGACCCGATGGGCAAGATCCCGGAGTTCAAGTTCTGCGCGGCCCGGGCCTCCGCCGTCCACACGGCGATGGCCGCCGAGTAGGCGGCGTGACCTCCGGCGGCGCGCCCAGGCGTGCCGCCGGCCCCTGGCGGCGGACATCGGGCTCGCGGGCTGATACTGTTTCCAATTGATCAGCCCGGTGCCGTCTTTGCGAGCGCAGCGAAGCAATCCAGTCGGCGCCCCGCTGACCGATGTCGCGCAGCCCTGGGTCGCTTCGCCGCGCTCGCGATGACGCAGCGGGCTGATACCGTTTCCGGTTGATCGGCCCAGTGCCGTCCTTGCGAGCGCAGCGAAGCAATCCAGTCGGCGCCCCGCTGACAGATGTCGCGCGGCCCTGGGTCGCTTCGCTGCGCTCGCGATGACGGAGCGGGTTGCACAGACCGAAGCCGAGGCCCGACCTCGAGAGACCGCTCCCGACGGACGCGCGCCTCCGCGCGTCGCTCCTACGAATCAACCTTCATCAGCGAGGCGAGAAGGTCGAGCTCGCCCGCCACGGCCTCCGAGGCGAGCCGCTCCATGCGCAGGTAGCTGTCGAGGATGGCGTCGCCCGTGCCGGTCAGGACCGCCCCGCCGCCCCGGCGGCCGCCCTTGCTCGCGGAGACGAGCGGCTCCTGGAACGCCTTGTTCAACGTGTCGATGAGGTACCAGGCTCGCTTGTAGCTCATGCCCATCCGGCGCCCCGCGGCGGCGATGGAGCCGGTGTCGCGGATGCCGCTCAGGAGGGCGGCCTTGCCCGGTCCCAGCAGGGTGTCCGAGCCGAGCTCGATCCGCAAACTGATGCTCGTGTCCTCGCCCAACGCACACCGCCGCTTCGCTGGAGGCCCCAGCGCCTCGCAGGCGTCCCTACGCCAAACGGCCCCGTCGATCATCCCGGCGGGCGACAGGATCGTCCGTCCCGTTCCGTCGAGGCCAGCCAACGGTGCGCGCGTCACGCGGCTCACGCGGCGGGCGTGAAGCCCAGAGCGCGCAGCGCGGCGGCCGTCCCGGGCTCGCCCAGAAGGCTCAGGAACGCCGCGAGCGCCGGCATCTCCCGCGCGTCCGCGCGATACGCGAGGTCGTAGGCCTCCTCCGTCAGCGGGCGGAAGCCCAGCCCGTAGGCATCCGCGACGCTCGCGATGGCCACGCCCCAGTCCGCCCTGCCCTGCGAGACCGCCGCGGCGACGGCGTTGTGCGAGCGCGGCTGGTTCCAGAACCCCGCCGGCCGGGCACCGTTCAGCAGCCCGTCCACGAGCAGGCGCGTGCCCGATCCGGCGTTGCGGTTGACCATCACGGCGTCGGGGTCGGCGAGCGCCGCGGCGACCGCGTCCGCGGCGTCGCGCCCTTCGAACCGGGCGTCGCCGCGGCGAAACACGACGCCCTGGAGGCGGCGCCACCCGGGCGCGTGGGACAGGCCCTCGGTGAGGAACGGGGCATTGTACCGGCCCGTCTCGGGATCGAAGAGGTGCATGGCGGCGACATCGCACTCGCCGCGCCGCAGGGCGGCGAGGCCGCCGGCCGACCCGACCCAGATGGTGCGTGCGCGGTACCCTCGCTCGCCGAGCAGGCCGACCACCCGGTCCAGGCCGATGCAGTGGCTGCCGACGATCGTCAGGTCCGGCGCCCGCACGCCGGCGCCCAGGCGGACCACGGCGACGCCCTCCCCCGCCTCGACGCCGGCGCGCGCGGCCGGAACCGCGAAGAAGCCGTCCGCCTGCGAGAAGGCGGTGACCGAACCCGAGCCCTTCGGCAGCGGCAGGGCGATCGTCCCCTCGGGACCGTGGGCGAGCGAGGTCATCACGAACTCGGTGCGGCCGAGTTCGGAGGGCACCCGCTGGGACACCCGCGCCGCGATCGTCTCGTCCTCGCGCGGCGGCAGCCCGGCGAGCGCCCGCACGTACGGCACGACGAAGTCGTGGAAGGTGAACATCGCGGAGGTGGGGAACCCCGGCAGGACGATGACCGGCTTTCCCTGCGCCACCGCCACGCAGAGCGGCTTCCCGGGCTTCAGGGCCACGCCGTGGAACAGGATTCCCGGCTCGCCGAGGCGGGACAGCACCCGATGCGAGACGTCGCCGGCGCCTTTCGACGTGCCGCCCGAGAGCACGACGAGGTCGCTGTCCCGGAGGGCGGACCGGAGGGCGGCCTCGAGGACGGAAGCCTCGTCGCGCACGATCCCGAGCCGGACCGGCTCCCCGCCGTTCTCGGTCACCGCGGCCGCGATGATCGCGCCGTTCGAATCGTAGATCGCGCCCTCGGGCAAGGGCTCGCCCGGTGCGACCAGCTCGTCCCCCGTGGACAGGATTGCGACCCGCGGGCGTCCGGTGACATCGACGGCCGCGAGGCCGCACGCCGCCAGCATGCCGATCTCGCGGGCGGTGATCCGCGTTCCCGCGCGCAGCACCGTCTCGCCGCGGGCCATGTCGGCCCCGGCATAGCCCACGAACTGCGCCGGCCGCACCGCGGTCAGGACATCGACGGTGAGGCTCCGGGCGTCGAACTCCGTGTGCTCGACCATCACCACGGCGTCGGCGCCGCGGGGGATCACGCCGCCGGTGGCGATCGGCGTCGCCGTTCCCGGCTGGACGACGACGGTCGGCGCGACGCCGCAGGCGAGGATCTCGCGGTTCAGCGTGAGACGCCGCGGGCTCGCCGGCCCGGCGCCTTCCGTGTCGGTCGCGCGCAGGGCGAAACCGTCGACCAGGGACCGGTCGAAGGGCGGGACGTCCATGGGCGAGGCGACGTCGCGGGCCAGAACGCGCCCGAGCGCGTCGTCCAACGACACCGTCTCGGACGGCAGGCGCGCGTGCGGGACCGCCGCCCGGAACCGCGCGAGCGCGTCGTCCCGGCTCATCACCCGGAGAAACTGCTCCTGGCTCGAGGCCGCGGCGAGGCGCGCGACGAAATCCGCCGCCCCGTCACGGTCCGCGTCGGCGCTCACAGGGCCCAAACCTCTACCTCCTCGCCGGCCCGGAAGCCTTCGCTCTCCGGCTCGACCACGACGATGCCGTCCGCCTGCACCAACCGACCGAGCGGAAGGCCGGCTCCGCCCAGCGGCTCCACGCCGTCCGACCCGCTCCGGACGAAGACGACCTCGGACAGACCGATCGACGAGACGATCTTCCGGAGGAGGACGTGCCTCAGAGGCGAGCGCTCCCGCGCGCCGGCGAGCCGCGCGATGAGCGGACGGCCGAGGGCCAGGAACGCGGCGAGCGCCGCCTCGGGAGGCCCGGGCACCAGAAGGACCGGCCTGCCGGCCGCGGAGCCGACCGCGGTGGTCTCCCCGGGCCGCAGGGCGATGCCGTGCGCGCGGACGTCTCCGGCGCGGGCGAGGGCCGCCGCGCTGTGGTCCGAGCGGCCGAAACCGCTGCCCCCGACCACCAGCACCGCGTCCGCCGTGCCGCCGCGGATCGCCTCGGCGATCTCCTCGACTCCCCGGGCGCGAACCGCCTCGGTCGCCCCGCCCGCCCGCGCGATCAGACGCCCGAGCAGGGGCGACACGGTATCGAGGCTGGACGTCCCGGCGGTGACGACGCGCAAGCGCGGCTGACGGACGTCGACCGCCTCCAGGCCGGCCGCCTCCAAGACGAGCAGGTGGAGTGGCTCGATCCGGGTGCCGGCCTCGATCAGCCGCGCGTTGGCGGCGACGTCGTCTCCCGCCCCGCGCACGCCCTCCCGCGGGGCGATGTCCGCGACGACCATGCCGTCCGCGAATCCCTCCGGGGGCAGGACGGCATCGGTGCCCGACGGCAGCGGCTGTCCCGCCTCGACCCAGGGCGGCGGTCGCGCCGGGAAGATCGGCGCGTAGGCCGACGCGCCGCCCACCGCGGCGGCCGCGACCGCGAAGCCGTCCCGCATCGCCGTCGGGCCCGCGGGCACGGCGGCGTGCGCGACGACCGCTCGCGCGGCGACGCGTCCGAGCGCCGCTGCGAGCGGGACGGTCGCGGGTTCGACGGGAGCCGCCGCGCCGCTGAGCAGGATCGCCGCCTCCCGAAGCGGGATCAGCGCCGAGGACGCATTCCGGATCATCGTGGCGGCGATGCGCCATCCGGGTTCGATGATCAAGGGCCGGCGCGGCGGCCGACCCGCCGACACGACAACGGTCGCCCCGGGCGATATGCTCACCGCCTACCCGCACGCGCTCCCCTGACAGGCATGACAGGTCCATTCCGCCGAACCTGCGTCACGAGGTCGGCCTCGACGGCTGATCTCGCCATCCGCCTCGTCCGATTCCCGAGGACCGGCCCGGGGGCATGATGCAGACGCTCCAGGACATCCTCTCCCGCCTGTTCAGCCTGGATCGGGACGTGCTGGCGATCGCGTGGCTGTCGCTGCGTGTCAGCCTCACCGCCGTCGGCATCGGTCTCGTGCTCGGTATACCCCTGGGTGCGTTCCTGGCCGTCGCCCGCTTCCCCGGACGCGGCGCCGCGGTCGGCCTGCTCAACGCCTTCATGGGGCTGCCGCCGGTGCTCGTCGGCCTCGCGCTCTACCTCGTCCTGTCCCGCTCCGGTCCGCTCGGACCGCTCGGCCTGCTGTTCACCCCCGCCGCGATGATCGCCGCGCAGGCGACGCTCGCGACCCCGCTCGTCGCCGCCCTGACGCAGCAGGTCGTCGCCGACGCCCGGGTGCATCTCGGGGAGCAGCTGCGCTCCCTCGGGCTCTCGGCGCCGCGTCAGGCCGGGGCGATGATCTACGACGTGCGCTTCTCCCTCGTGACCGCGGCGCTCGCCGCGTTCGGCCGGGCGATCTCCGAGATCGGAGCGGTCCTCGTCGTCGGCGGGAACATCGACGGGTATACCCGCACGATGACGACGGCGATCTCGCTGGAGACCCAGAAGGGCGATCTCAGCCTCGCCCTGGCGCTCGGCCTCGTGCTGATCGGCCTCGTCCTGGTGGTGAACGTCGCCGTGGCCCTGCTCCGCCGGCACGCCGCGCGGGTGTACGGATGAGCGCGACACCGGCCATCCGCCTCGAGGACGTGACCCTGGTCCTCGACGGTCGGACGGTGCTCGACCGTCTCTGCCTGGAGGTCGCTGCGGGCAGCGTCACGGCCGTCATCGGCCCGAACGGGGCGGGCAAGAGCGTCACCCTGAGGGTCGTCGACGGGCTCCTGCGGCCCGTCGGCGGTACGGTGCAGGTCGGCCCGCACCGGCGGGCCTTCGTGTTCCAGCGGCCGGCGCTGATCCGCGCGACCGCGGCCGCGAACGTCGCGCTGGCTCTCGGAGACCTGCCCCGTCCTGCGCGGGCCGCGCGGGTGGAGGAGGCGCTCGCCCGCGTCCGCCTCTCCGAGCGCGCCCGCGATCCGGCGACGCGGCTCTCCGGCGGCGAGCAGCAGCGGCTGGCGCTGGCCCGTGCCTGGGCGGTCGGCCCCGGCCTGCTCCTCCTCGACGAGCCGACCGCGAACCTCGACCCGGCCTCGACCGAGATCGTCGAGGGATTGGTGTCCGCGATGGCGCGGGCGGGCACCACGGTCGTGCTCGTCTCACACAATCTCGGGCAGGTGGCGCGCCTCGCCGACGCGGTGATCGTGCTGGCCTCGGGCCGCGCCGTCGAGCATGGTCCCGCCCGACAGATCCTGTTCTCGCCCCGGACGTCCGAGGCGCGGGCCTACCTCGCTGGGGAATTGCCGTGGACGCCTTTCGTCGCCGCCTCCTGACCCTGGGACTGGCCGCGCTCCTGAGCGCGGCTGCTCTCCTGTCGCCGGCCGAGGCCGAACCGACCTCGATCGTCGTCGCCTCGACGACCTCGACCGAGCAATCCGGCCTGTTCAAGCACATCCTCCCGCTCTTCCGGGACACGTCCGGGATCGACGTGAAGGTCGTCGCCCTGGGCACGGGACAGGCGCTCGACGCGGCGCGCCGCGGCGATGCCGACGTGGTCCTGGTCCACGACCGTCCGGCCGAGGACAAGTTCCTCGCCGAGGGCTTCGCGAAGCGGCGGTACGACGTGATGTACAACGATTTCGTGCTGATCGGCCCGGCCTCCGATCCGGCCGGCGTGCGCGGCCTGGGCGTGCGCGAGGCCTTCGCCAAGCTCGCGGCCAGCAAGGCGGCGTTCGTGTCGCGCGGGGACCGCTCGGGCACTCACAGCGCCGAGTTGCGCAGCTGGAAGGAGGCGGGCGTCGACCTCGCGGCCGTGCGCGGCCCCTGGTACCGGGATGTCGGCCAGGGCATGGGCCCCGCGCTCAACACGGCCTCGGCCCTCGGCGCCTACATCCTCGCCGACCGGGGGACCTGGCTCGCGTTCAAGAACCGCGCCGACCTGGTCATCCTGGTCCAGGGGGACCGGAGCCTGTTCAACCCCTACGGCGCGATGCTGGTGGATCCCGACAGGCACCCCGGCGTGAAGGCGAAGCAGGGACAGGCCTTCATCGACTGGCTCGTCTCACCGGAGGGGCAGCAGGCGATCGCGGGCTACAAGGTCGGCGGCGAGCAGCTATTCTTCCCGAGCGCCGGCGCGCCCGTGACGCGCTGAACCCGGGATCCCCGGGTCGAAGCGCCGGATCGCCGTCGACGCGCACGCCTGCCCGTCCCGGGCATCCGCGAGGGTGGGCGGCGGATCTCGCCGGCATTCGCCATCGTGCGGCTCGGAGACCGGCCAGGGACGATGGTCGGCCGGGTCGGGGCGGCGTGGGACGTCGCGATCCGCTTCACCGAACCGGAGGTGCCGAGCGCGCGTTTGGCCGAGGTCACCCAGGACTGTGCGGGTCCACCGTCGCGAGGGAGATCATCGTGGTCGGGCATTCAACCGAGCGGCCTGAGACGCCCCCGGAACCCGCGGCGCCCGAACACTCCGCGTTCGGCGCGTACAGCTCTCCACCCTGCTTCATGCACGAGCTCGGCCCCGACTTCGTCGGCCCGGCGGCGAAGCCTCGGCCTTCCGAACCCTGCGGTCCTGAGAGCGCCGCATCCGACTGGCCGAGCGTGCGGCAATGGCGAAAGGAGACCCGCGCCGCGCTCATCGCGCGGCGGGTCGGCATCTCCGCCCAGGACCGCGCCGCCCGGAGCGAGCGGATCGAGCAGGGTCTCCGAGCCGCTCTACCTTCGCCATCGGGCCTATCGATCGGTCTCTACTGGCCCTTCAGGGGCGAGTTCGACGCCAGATCCCTCCTGACGGAGCTGCGCGGAAGCGGGGCGCGACTGGCGCTTCCGGTCGTCGTCGAGAAGGCGCGCCCGCTCCAGTTCCGGGTCTGGTCGCCGGGCGAGCGCATGATCCGCGGCGTCTGGAACATACCCGTTCCCGCAGAGGGCGAGATTGTCGACCCGGACGTCCTGGTCGCGCCGCTCGTCGGCTTCGATCAGGCAGGGTACCGCCTGGGATACGGCGGCGGCTTCTATGACCGGACCATCGCGTCCAGATCGACGAAGCCGCGGGTCATCGGCGTCGGCTTCGAGCTCGCGCGGCTCGCGACGATCCACCCGCAGGCGCACGACGTCCCCATGGACATCATCGTGACGGAAGGTGGCGTCTGGCCCCGCACAGAGCGACCCTGATCGCGCCGCGGAGCGGGCCGGTGTCCGCGCTGGCCGGCTCGGCGGGGCCTGGCCCAGGACCGTTCGGCCTGAGGTCGGCGGATGAGGGCGCGGGGGTCTCAACCGAGGCTCCTGATCGGGGGGCCCTTGGAACAGGCGGCCGCGGCGGCTCGTTCAGGCGTCACGGCCCGCCACGTTGGCGAGCCGGTGACGACCAGGATACAGCCATGGCTACAGGCACCGTGAAGTGGTTCAACGAGACCAAGGGCTACGGTTTCATCCAGCCCGACGATGGCGGCAAGGACGTGTTCGTTCACATCTCGGCCGTCGAGCGTGCGGGCCTTCGCTCCCTCAACGAGGGTCAGAAGATCTCCTATGACGTCGAGGCGGACCGCCGCAGCGGCAAGGAGAGCGCCGCCAACCTGAAGGCTGGCTGAGCACCGCGCGACGAGTGGCCTGGATCGGGGCCGCTCGTCACAGATCGGGCTTCGAACTCGGGGCAGGAGACCGCGTCAGGCTCTCGATCTCCCGCATCGGCCTCCCCGACTTGCGGGCGATCTCCTCTTCCTGCTCGGTGATGAGAGTGCGTGCCGGCTCGTCGCCGTCGAGGCCGCCCAGGATCTCGGCCGGCACGCGCCGATTCGAGGCGCGGCTGCCGTCGGCGTAGGTGACGTCGAACAGCACGAACCCCTGCACCTTCGGCAGAGACTTGGTACGCTTGGCCATGAGGGGTATGCCGGCTTCTCGGACGAGGCGAACGCCGTCGCGGCCCCTGCGTCTTGCAGGCGCGACGCGCGGTCAGGAGCGCGTCTCATAACCCATCCTTCCCGTTTGCCGGAATATCCATGGCGCCGGCCCACAGAGGGACGCCTGTGACATCTTGGATGCACATCGACACCGGCATCGTTCCCGGCGGCACACCGTTGCACCTGATGCAGCGCGGCCACGAGTTCTCGATCGTCGCCGACACGATCGAGCTGATGAACAGCACCCGCGGAGCCTCCGAGGAGGCGCTGGCGATCCTCGCTTGCGGCCGGGTGCGCGGCCGGGGCGCGGCGCGCGTGCTCGTCGGCGGCCTCGGCATGGGGTTCACCCTGCGCGCGGCCCTGCGCAACCTCGAGCCCGAGGCGCGCGTCACGGTCGCCGAGTTGGTACCGACGGTCGCGGCTTGGGCGCGTGGACCGCTCGCGGACGTCTTCGCCGGCTGCCTCGACGACGCGCGCGTCGATCTGCGCGAAGCCGATGTCGACCACCTGATCCGGTGCGGCCCGGCCGCCTGGGACGCGATCCTGCTCGATGTCGACAACGGACCGGAAGGGTTCGTGCGCCCGGAGAACGATCGCCTCTACGGCAAGCACGGGTTGGAATCGGCGCGGCGGGCGCTGCGGCCGGGCGGCGTGCTCGGCGTCTGGTCGGCCAATCCCGACCGCAAGTTCAAGGCGCGCCTCCAGCGCTCGGGTTTCGCCGTCGAAGAGGTTCGCCCCCACGCGAACGGGCGCAGCGGCCCGCGGCACGTGGTGTGGATCGCGACCGCCGCCGGCCCGACGGTCTGACCCTTCTGAACATCGATTGGGCCGCGTTCCGGCCCTGACGGCCTTGCCTCGGCAGCGAGCGGGCGTCCTTCGCACTCTATCCTTCAGGTCCCGGCCCTCTTACACTCGATCCGTCGCCGGATCGGCCAGACTTCAGGTTCCGGTGGCTGGGGGACGCGTGCCCCCTCCTACGGAGCCGTGAGCCCGCGATGGCCGACCTCATCGATTTCCCCGGGAAACGCCGAGGTGCCGGCTCGGCCTACCGGCTGCACCGGTTCGGCGCGGACGGCAGCGACCGCGGCACGGTCCTCATCCGAGCCCGCGACGACGCGGAGGCCAGGCATCAGGCCGACAGGCTGGCCGAGGGATTGTTGGCCGAGTTGTGGTCCGGGGACCGGCTTCTGGATCACTTCGCGCCGGCCGGCCACCCGGTTGCGGCCTGCATCGGTCCCCTGCGCGACGGGCCCTGATCCCGCGGACGCGCTGGCCTGCCGGCGCCGCGAGCCAGCCGTTGTTACATTGTTGCATGCTCTCGCGCGAGGTGCGATACGCCGCGGATGTCAGCTGAGGCCACGCTCTGGGATCTGGTGACCGCCGAGCGTATCGCCATCGAAGATGTCGGCGCCGCCGTCGACGCCTACCTGGCAGAACCGACCACCCAGGATCACGCCATCGGTCCGGACCACGTGCTCGATCTCGCGGCGGCCGTCGCGGCCCACCCCTCCGCGCCCGCGATCGTGGTCGACACCGAGTCCGACGAGCCGTCGCGCCGCATGGCGGTGCGGGCGGCCCTGCTCATGAGCCGCCCCACCACCCGATCAAACAGCGACTGAGATTGCGGCCACCCGCGCCTGTCCGCCGGACGACCGGCGGCGGCGTGCGGGCCTACTGGTCGTCATCGTCGTCGTTGACCTCGACGAGATCGCTGGTGTCGTCATCGTCCTCATCGACGACGAGGTTGTCGTCGTCGACCTGCTCCCCGTCGTCCTCGATGTCGAGCGCGTCGTCATCCTCGGCGTTGCTGTCCGTGTCCTTCTCGGCCTCCTCGGCCTCGACCTCGTCCAGCGAGACGAGTTCGGGGCCCTCCGTCTCGTCCTCTTCGTCGCTCGGCGCCTCTTTGCGCGCGACGACGGGAGCGCTCCCCCTGGAATACGATGTCGCGGCAGCGATCGGCACGACCTCGCCCGAGTAGGGCGAGATCACGGGATTCTTGCCGAGATCGTAGAACTTCTTCCCCGTCGTCGGGCAGATACGCTTCGTGCCGAGGTCCGGACGCGCCACTGAGACTCTCCCTGAAGGCCGTGAGACGCTGGATCGCCAGCGAGCATGCGGTGATGTCTACCACAGTCGGCAGCCCGATGCCCCGCCTCTTCGCGCCGAGCGAGGCGTGTCTGCACGACAGAGGTGCCGACACGCGATCGGCAGAGGAGGCAGAGGGGGAGAGTGCGGCGGGGCCCGATCTCCGTGATGCCGCGCGATGTCGCGGACGCTGCGGTGACGCAGCGACCGCGATGTCCGCGATGCGGGCGGGACGTCATCCAAATAGGGGTGGTGCTCCGGAGCACGTCGCGCCGTGATGTGTGGTGCTTAATCGTGTCTCGCACCGTCATCGCCGATGGGACTTGTGCGGCGCAGGTGCTGGAGGGTCTCCACCATGTTGACTCGCACCGTCATAGGCCTCGTCGCCCCCGTCTGCCTCGCCGCCGCGTGGGCCACGCCGTCCCTGGCACAGCCGGCCGCCAATGGCGGGCCGAAATTCCTCATCCACGGCAACTACTGCGGCCCCGGCAACAACGCGCCTCTGCCGCCTATCGACGCCCTCGACGCAGCCTGCGCCCGCCACGACGCCTGCACGCCGGATATCGGACTTCCGACAAAGGCCTGTAACCTTCGGCTGGAACGCGAGGCAGCCGCGGTTGCTCGGGACCCGCGGCAGCCGGACAATGTGCGCTCCCTCGCCGGTTTCGTCGCGTCGTTCGCGGCGTCGAACGCGTCGAGCCCGGCGCCGACGGTGCTCCCCGCGAGACTGGCGCGCTGAGAGCCCGACGCATCCGCCACCATCCGCCCGCACGGGCGTCGGGCGCCGGCACGAACCGGAAGCCGGCGGGATCGCCGGCCGTGGGGGTTCATCCCGCCTGCGCCGTCTGCCGCCCCCAGTCCCACGCGCGGGAATCCGGTGACGGCGACGGCGCGCGCGGGGCCCGCCCCGGCCGGCCGGTCCGGCCGCGTTGCGCGAGCGTGGGGCCTACCGTCCGCTGGGCGCGGCGTAGCTGCCGGTAACGCCGTTACCCCGGCTGCTGCCGCCCGCAGAGCCGGGGGTCTTGTTCCGGACGAAGCTCGCACCCGGATAGCGCCGCTGGACCCGCGACATCGAGTGTCGCCGCACGTGATGGCGCCTCATCCGCACGTCGGTGAGCATGTCGGACGGCGACGAGAGGCCGGTCGCGGGGCCCGCGGGAACGGCCGAGGCGGGGACGGCCAGGACGCCGAGGCCGACACCGGCGAGCGCGGCGAGAACGAGAATGCGCATAGAGCTCCTCCATGCCTCGGCGGAGATGGATCGCCGCGGCATGGAGGGAAGACCTGAAGCGCGCGTCTGGTTCAATGAGCGGGCCTTCGTGAGCGCAGTCTGCCGGGCGGCCGCGACGCCGGCGGCAGAGACAGCCTGGTCACGCGCGGTCACAGCTGCGCCGCCCGCGCGATTAATCCCGGACGCCGCGTGCGCAGCGGCACGTCGCTCCGAGACAATCGCTCCCATATCAGTGTCACGCAAGATGAAATGGGCCGTAAGTCTCGGACTGTACTGCGTAAAGGAGCAAGAATTAGCCTATGAAGACCCGTATCGCCGCTACCGTCACCGCTCTCATGCTCGCCGTAGCTCCGATCTCGTCCGCCATGGCCTACGATCGTCCTGCCTGGACTGGCTCCACGCCCTACGATGTCGAAACCACGGGCTCGTTCGGCGCCCCGTTCGGCGGCCGCTACGACCGCGACCCCTGGACCTGCCCGCAGAGCTCGGCCGCGGAGGGCAATGCCAACCAGCAGAACTTTCCGGTCAAGCAGTACGGCCAGACCGCCGGCGGCAACCGCTGCTGAGGTCGGGGGACACGATGCTGAAGGCCTTCTCCTACGCGATGATCGGCGCCTTCCTGGGCGGCCTCATGATGACCGTCGTCGGCTCGGCCGGCGTGCTGATGGGCCTGTGAACCCGGCAGGATGCCGGCGGCCACCCGGTAACGGACCACGAGACTGACGCGAGCGGCGGGGTGCGAGCCTCGCCGCTTTCGCGTGTCCTGCCGCTCGATCCGCCGATCCGACCTGCCCGCTCGCCGGCTTGTGGCGCGGACGAGAAACCGTGTCCCATGTAACGCGCGCGGTCACGCGCCGAAATCCACCTGTAACAGAAGCATTGCGTTATCGATCCGCGCGTCGAACGCCGGGTGCGCGCCGCTTCGCGCGGCAGCCCGATCGCGGCGCCACTGATGTTCCGGCAATCCCGACGCGGCGATTGCTGGAGCGCGGAGACGTGAGCGTCGGAATGTTCCGCCCGATCCTCGAGTGACCGAGATCGTTCCGATCCGCTGCTACAGGTGAGACCTTCCAGATCATGAGCACTTCAGACGCCCTCGACCGGACCGATTTCGCGCGGCGGGCGGGGGAGAACCAGGCCCGGCTGACCGCCGACCTGAAACCGGCCTACGACTTCGTCGTCTGCGGCGCGGGCGCCTCCGGGTCGGTCGTCGCGCGGCGGCTGGCGGAGAACCCCGAGGTGCAGGTGCTCCTGCTCGAGGCGGGCGGCTCGGACGACGCCGAGGCCGTGCTCGATCCTGCCCTCTGGCCGACCAATCTCGGTGGGGCGCGGGATTGGGGCTTTCGCGCGGAGCCGAATGCCCACCTGAACGGACGCACGCTCTCCATGGCGATGGGCAAGGGCCTCGGCGGCGGCTCCAGCGTCAACGTGATGGTCTGGGCGCGCGGCCACCGGTGCGACTGGGACGCCTTCGCCGCCGAGGCCGGCGACGCGGCCTGGGGCTACGAGAGCGTCCTCGACATCTACCGGCGCATCGAGAACTGGCGCGGCGCCCCCGATCCGGCGCATCGCGGAAGCGGCGGTCCGGTCTGGGTGCAGCCCGCCTCCGATCCCAGCCCCGTGGCCCACGCCCTGCTCGACGCCGCGCGGGACCTCGGCATCCCGACCTTCGACAACCCCAACGGGCGCATGATGGAGGGGCCCGGCGGCGCGGCGATCACCGACATGCTGGTCCGCGACGGCCGGCGCGTCTCGCTGTTCCGCGCCTACGTCCATCCCTGGCTCGACCGCCCCAACCTGACCGTCCTCACGGACGCGCTCGTCCGCCGCGTGACCTTCGACGGCCGCCGCGCCACAGGGGTCGAGTTCGTCCACGCGGGCGCGGTCCGGACCGTCGGCGCGCGTGCCGAGACGGTCCTGTCGATGGGGGCGATCCACACACCCAAGGTGCTGATGCTCTCGGGGATCGGCGACCGGGACGAGCTCGGGGCGCTCGGCATCCCGTCGGTGCAGCACCTGCCCGGCGTCGGACAGAACCTTCAGGACCACGTGTCCTTCGGCTGCACCTGGGAGTATGCCGACCCGATCGCGCCGCGGAACAGCGGCAGCGAGGCGACCTTGTACTGGACGAGCCGGCCCGGCCTCTCGGCGCCGGACCTGCTGTTCTGCCAGGTCGAGTTTCCGGTTCCGAGCGAGCAGACCGCGGCGCGCGGCGTTCCGGCCCACGGCTGGACGATGTTCGCCGGCCTCGCGCAGCCCACCAGCCGCGGCCGCCTGCGGCTGCGGAGCGCCGACATGGCGACGCCGCCGGTCATCGAGGCGAACTTCCTGTCCCACCCGGCCGACGTGACGGCGGCCGCGGCCTGCGTCGATCTCTGCCGCGCCCTCGGCAACGCGCCGGCGTTCCGCCCGTACGTGCGCGCCGAGGCCATGCCGGGCCCGCTGTCCGGCGCGGCGATGGCGGACTACATCCGCGATGCCGCCGTCACCTACTGGCACCAGAGCTGCACCGCCCGGATGGGCCGCGACGCGCTGGCGGTCGTGGACGGGGCGCTCCGGGTCTACGGCATCGACGGCCTGCGGGTCGCCGACGCCTCGATCCTGCCCCGCGTGACCACCGGCAACACCCAGGCGCCGTGCGCGGTGATCGGCGAACGGGCCGCCGAGATGCTGAAGCGGGCGCACGGCCTGTAACGCCCGTCGCCGCAGCGAGCACGATCGGCTGACCGGAGGGCTCGCTCAGGACGCCCCGTCGCGCGGACATCGCACCGGCCGAGCCGGGCGTCGATCCCGTCCCCGGAATCGCGACGCACAGCGCGTCGCGGACGGCCCGATCAGGCCGCGTGTGACGGCCGGAAGCGCTGAGGTCCCCTGAGCCGCTGTCGAGGAGCGACCGGGCGGATGATCCACGGGCTCACGGCCGGGAAAGACACCGCGGATCCTTGCCCGGCCTCTTTCCGAGGATGCCGGGCCGGGCCGTCCTGTTCGGGTGCCACGACGCGTCGTGGCGATCATCACTTCGGCGGTCGCGGATGGCTATCGACACGATTGAACACACGCTGCGCGCGATGGGAAACGCGGCGCGAGGCCTGGCCGCGATCGGTGCAGCCCTGCGATTGCGGCAAGACGCGAAGGAAGGCGCGCGGGAAAGCGCGAGGGCGGTCGATCCCGAGGTGGCGCGCCGACTGCGCGACGTGGTCGCCGCCGTCATCCCGGGCGGCCTCGGTGACCTCAAACCCGAGCAGGTGTCCGCGCTCCTGGCATCCGTCACCCACGCGCTCGAGGAGGCGCGGGATCTGCTGGATCACCCGGAGCAGCCGCCGGTCTGGCAGGTTCGCGATCCCGCGATGTTGCAGGCTCAAGGCCAGGCGTCGCGCAGCGTCGTGCGGCGCCTCGCGGCCTTGTCGACCGAGCGCCCGTCGCTCGCGGCCGCACTCACCGGGCGCTTCCTGGATGTCGGCACCGGCGTGGGCGGCATCGCGCTGGAGGCCGCGGCACACTGGCCCTCGCTGCGGGTCGTCGGCCTGGACATCTGGGAGCCGGCCCTGGCGCTGGCGTTCGCGAACGTGGCGGCGAGCCCCTTTCACGACCGTATCGAACTCCGTCTGCAGGATGTGACGCGGTTCGACGATTCGGCAGGCTACTCGCTGACGTGGCTTCCGGCACCCTTCCTCTCCCGGGACGCGGCCCGAACAGCGCTCGATCGGCTCACGGCGGCCCTCGAGCCGCGGGGGTATCTGGTGGTCGGACTCTACGCTCCGCCGGCGGATCCCGCGGCCGCCGCGCTCGCTGCCCTGCGGCTGGCCCGCAGCGGCGGACATCTGTGGGAATGCGCGGCCATGGAGGCTGAACTTCGCGCACGCGCCTTCACCGCGGTCGAGACTTTCGCGGGCCAGCCGGTCACGCTCGTGATGGGGCAGCGCCCGTAGAGCGATCGCACGCGCGGGGCCGACGCGGCCGACGTGGCGGCCGACGTCGCGGCCAACGGCGCGGGCCGCCTGCCCGCCGCGGCGTCGGAGTTCGCGGTCGTCCCGACCGGTCGAGGTTCGGTCGAAGCGCGCACCCGAGCCCCCGCGAGGGATCCCGCGTCGAGCCCCGCGTCCGGGCTTCTGTGACCGGGATCACAGCGACCGGCCATCGGTCGGCGGCAGAGTGCCTTCACCCCAACAGGGAGACGCACGATGAAGATGATCTCGACGAAGATGTTGATGGTGGCGGGTCTCGCGGCCGCGTCGTTGGCCGGTGGTGCCGCCAGTGCCGACGCCCGCGGGTTTGGCCGTAGCGGTTTCGGACACGGAGGCTTCGGCCATCACGGAGGCTTCGGCCATCGCGGGTTCGGGCACGGAGGCTTCAGGCACGGCGGGTTCGGTCACCATCGCCATTTCTACCGCCGTGGATTCCGTCGGCGCTTCGGCGGGTTCAGCTGGGGCTATCCCGCGAACAGCTCCTTCCTCGGCCCGAACTTCGGCGACTGCCGCGCGATCTACAATCCTGTCTTCTTCGGCCATGAGCGCGTGTGCGGCTAGCTGAGCGACCATCTTCGACGGAGCGCGTTTCCGTCACGCGATCGGCCGCCGCTGCACGCGGCGGCGGCCGGCTGACCGACGCCATCCCGCAACCCCTCGCTCCGACGACGGGATCCGTGACGGCGACCCCAGCCCCATCCGTCCCGGGGATGCCGCCCGACTCTCGTGATCCGAGCCGCATCGGCCGCGGATCGAGCGACAGCTCGTAGCGGCCGCGAATTCGGACCTCACGTGCCGCCCTCGCTTGAGGGCGGCACGTGAGCGTGGTGAGGGTTGTCTCACCGAGGATGGTATCGGTGACGCGATCCGGGCGCGTCACGGCGCCCTGGCGCTGCGCCGAGGAGCAGGGCGATGGCGGTGGGGACATCGATGGGTGCAGGTCAGGAACGCGAACCGGCGACACGCCGCGCGGCCCCGGATTTCTACGACAGTCTGCCCCGGTTCACCGCCTTCTCCAGCCTCATGGATCCAGGCCTCTACCGGCCCCTGCCCGCGGATTGGTGGCTCGGCGTGGCCGATGTCGTCGGCTCCCGGCAGCAGATCGGGCTTGGCCGCTACAAGGCGGTGAATGCGGCCGGCGCAGCCATCATCACGGCGGTCTCCAACGCACTCGGCCGGCGCGAATTCCCCTTCGTCTTCGGCGGCGACGGGGCCAGTTTCGCCGTCGCCCCGGACGACGCGGACGCCGCGAGAGACGCGCTGGCGGCGACGGCCAGCTGGGTCCGCGAGGCGCTGCAACTGGAGCTGCGCACCGCTCTCGTGCCGGTCTCGGCCGTGCGCGATCGCGCGCTCGACGTGCGCGTGGCGCGCTACGCGCCCAGCGCCCACGTTTCCTATGCCATGTTCAGCGGAGGTGGGCTGCCCTGGGCAGAGGCGGCCATGAAGGCCGGCGACCACGCTATCGCACCGGCCGAGGCCGGCACCCAGCCCGACCTGACCGGCCTCTCCTGCCGCTGGCAGGAGATCCGTCCCCGGCACGAGCTGATGCTCTCGCTCATGCTCGTGCCCCAGCACAGCGGCGACGCGCCGGCCTTCCGGCAACTCGTGCAGGAGCTCCTGCAGAGGCTCGAGATCAGCGCCGAGGTCGCGCGCCCGATGCAGGACGCGGGACCGGAGATGCGCGGACCGTGGGCGGGACTGGACCTCGAACTGCGCGCGATACCGGGCTCTCGCAGGAGCCGCTTCTGGGCCAAGTTCCGCCTCGCGGCGCGATCGATACCGGAATACCTGATCTACCGCACGGGCGCGCGGGTCGGCGCGTTCGATCCCGCCGTTCTGCGGCGCGAGATCGTGGGCAACACAGATTTCCGGAAGTACGATGACGCGCTGCGGATGACGCTGGATTGCACCCGCGCCTTCGCCGATCGCCTCGAGGCGGAGCTCGCCGGCGCGGAGGCGCAGGGGATCTGCCATTTCGGCCTGCAGCGCCAGGCGGCTGCGCAGTTGACCTGCATCAGCCCTCCGGTCCCCGGCAGCGGGCACATGCATTTCATCGACGGTGCCGGTGGCGGCTATGCCGCGGCGGCCGCGAATCTGAAGGGTCGCGCGGCCGATGGCGGTGCCTCGGCTCAGACCCGCCCGTGACGCGGCTCCGGACCGTGCCCGCTGCGGGACGGGGCGCGGGCACGCGATGACGCGATCGGCAGGGCCGTTACCGGCCCGGGATCCCCGCCGGGTGGCCGGGATGGGCCCTGTGCCGGATGTCTGCTCCGCGGCGGCGCGGTCGGCTCTGCGCCCGGGACGAAGCCGGATCGACGGCCCGCGCGATCGTCCGTGTCGAGCCAGCCGCGGTAATGCACCACCAGCCCGACGCGTGGCAGGGCGATCGAGACGTCGAAGCGGAACAACCCCGCCTCCTCCCACTCGCGGGCGGCGGTGCGGGGTGCGAGCGCCAGCGGCAGGGGCAGCCGCGCGACGGACCAGCCGCGCAGCACCATGCGCAGGCCGCCGCCCTCGGGCGCGAGGTCGAACCTGAAGCGGAGCGGGCCGAACCGCTCCACGAGGCAGCCGCGCTCTTCGGAGAACGCGCTCGTGAACCGGCGACCGGAGAACGCGCGCGTCCAGCGCTCCACCCCGCGCGCCTCGCTGAAGCCGACGTGGAGATCGTGCGCGCCCGCGACCGGCAATCCGAGGAGCGCCGCGAGGCCGCGCGCGACGGGGTGGCGGCCCCGTCGCACGACGGCGCGGCCGTGCGCCCCCGCCTCGCGCAGCACGCCGTGCAGGGCCGCGACGCGCGGCGCGAGTTCGGCGAAGCGCGGACCCAGGACGCGCGCGTAGAGCGCATCGGCCTGTCCCGACTCCCGCACGTCGTGGCGGATCGACAGGCGCGCGAAGCTCGGCTCGAAATCGGACAGGTCGAGCGCGGTCCCGGCGTCGCGCGCCCCGGGCGCGATCGCACCCTCCAGGATCCGCTCGGCCAGGATCGCCGCCGGCAGCACCGGGATCTCCGGGCCATGACCGTCGGCCGCCAGGAGGGTCCAGCGCCGTTCGACGCGGCGCCCTGCGGCCGTGCCGAACATCCGGACGACCATGCCGGACCGATCCGAGCCCCAGCGCGCGGTCAGCCGCTGCGCCAGGAGAAGCCCGCGCGCGAGCCCCTGCAGGGAGGGGATCCAGCCCCAGCGCACCGGCCAGCTCGCGCACCAGAGGCCGATCGTCTGCACCGCGAGTTCGGTCCCGGCCCTGAAGCTGACCGCCGGCCGGCCCGGAAGCCGGCCGGGCAGGAGATCGAGGTCCGGGACGTCCGCCAGGGCCAGCCAGCGGCGGCCGAGGGACGCGCCGTCGGACAGGGCGAAGTGCTCGCGCCGCAACGCCTGCCAGCCGACACCCGCCGACCAGCGCTGTCCGCGCCAGAGCCGGATCGGCCGGCCCACGTAGCTCAGGATGGCCGCGGCGACCGACGTCCCGGCGGTCGCGCGGTTCGAGGCGCTGATCGCGATCTCCACGGCGGTGACCGCCTCCATCCCCTGCGCCAGGCGACGGGCGACGGCACCGGACAGGGCGGGGACGCTCGATGCACCGGAGAGGATCGCGACGCCGCCCGCGCGTGCGGCGGCGTCGAGCTGGCCGATGCCGGTCACGAACGCCCGGCCGTCCGCGAGATCGAGGTACGGGATCGCCGCGGCGATACAGGCCTGAGGCAGAGCGTAGCCGCTGCCCTGGAAGGGGCCGGCCGCATCGATCACGAGGTCGGGACGGACGCGTTCCAGCAGGGGCGCGACGGCACCGCTGCGGTCGGCCTGAAGGGGACGGCACGGGGGATGGGCCGCGCAGAACGCCTCGGCCCGCGCCAGGCGGCGGCCGGCGACGACCACGTCGTGACCGGCCTCCGCGAGCCGCCGCGACAGGCGAGCCCCGAAGCCGCCGTACCCGCCGAAGACCAGGACCGTGCTCACGCCGCCTCTCCCTGCCCCGCCGGCTCGGCGTCCTGGAAGACCGCTTCCTGGTGGATCAGCCGCCCGAACCAGGGGTGGGCGATGTCGAGGATGAAGCGGAAGGCGCCCGGCGTCGCGTCCCCGCCGGCATCGGCGTGGGTGACGGTGAGCGCGCCGGGGGTGAGCCAGCCCGGCAGGTGCAGGCGGCGCCCCAGGCAGTCGATGAAGTAGCGGTGGCTGCGAAACGTCAGCGCCCCGTCCTCGACCGCCACCGTGAGGCTCATGCCGACGCCGGCGCCGACATGCTCCTCCAGGCCGGTGGGACCGGCGAAGCGCTTGGCCGAGTGGATCACCTGCGGGAAGCCGGAGGCGCGGGCGTACAGCCGCGTCCAGACCTGACCGCCGCCATCCGGGTCCTCGGTGACGGTGACGACGCCGGCGCGGCCGGTCTGGCGTTCCAGAGGCAGCGGGCCGCCGACCAGCCGCGTCGCCTGCGCGACGAGCCAGCCGAAGCGGCTGACGTCCATCGCGACGACGTGGCCGACATAGACCGCGCTCGCCCCCTGCGCGAGCCGCTTCCCGAAGCGGCGGCGCACGGCCGGCGACAGGCTCGCCCACGCGCGTTCCGGGATCAGGGCCCGGAAGCGCAGGTCCAGCAGGTCGCCCGGCTCGGTGAGCGACCGGGCGGGGGAGAACGCGCGGGACGGCCCCGCATCGGCTCGACGGACATGTCCCATCGCGGTCACCTGGGCCCCTCGATCGGTCCGGCTCCCTGAAGACGACCCTCGGATCGTCACTCAGCCTTGGCCGGCAGGAACTTCACGATCCGGCCGCCCAGCCGGATGAGCTTGGCCAGCGTGCCCCGGGGCACGTTGAGCATCTGGCCGTACCAGCGCTCCATCGACTCGGTGAAGTCGAGCATCGCGCGCAGGCGCCGCTTGGCGACCGCCCCGAGCGCCGGGTCCGCGTCCGCTTCGGCGACGCAGGCGCGCAGGGCCGCGATGGCGGGATCGATCTCGCGCTCCTTGCGGCCGGCGGCGATGCGCGTGACCATCTCCCAGAGGTCGGTCTCGGCGGCGAAGTGGTCGCGGCGCTCGCCCATCACGGGCACACGGCGGATCAGGTTCCAGCCGAGCAGCTCGCGCAGGGAATTCGAGACGTTCGACCGCGCGATGCCGAGCATGCCGGCGATGTCCTCGGCGGCGAGAGGGCGCTCGGAGAGGTAGAGGAGCGCGTGGATCTGCGCGACCGAGCGGTTGACGCCCCACTGGCCGCCCAGATCGCCCCAGTGCAGCACGAAGCGCTCGACCGCGGCCGGCAGGGGACTCGGCATGTCTGTTATTTCTGTCATGACAGAAATAACAGACCAGAACGAATACGCTGTCAAGCGGCCGGGATCGCGGGCTGTCGACGCTCGGCCGGGTCCCGGTCGCGCCGCCAGGGCGGGACCGGGCATCCCGTCCCGCGCCTGACCGGGAACGGCGCCCGCGTCAGGCGCGGGGGCGCCTCGCCCCGCTCTGGCGCGGGTGAGGCACCTCCATCGGGGCGGGTCGGGACCACCCCGGTCTCCGGTCCCGGCGCGGGCGGCTACTGGCCGTGCCGCTTCAGCCACGCCTCCATGTCGGAGATCTCCTTCTCCTGATCGTCGATGATCTTCTGCGCCATCGCCTTGGTGGCCGGATCCTTGGCGTGCTTCAGCGCGACCTTGGCCATGGCGACCGCGCCCCTGTGGTGCGGGATCATGTGCCTGCGGAAGTCGACGTCGGCATCGCCGGTATAGGGGACGTCCATGTCCTTCATCATCGCCGTGTCGGCGGCCTTGAACGCCTTGGTCGAGGCGTCGTCCTTCGGGTTCGGCTTCATCGAGCCCATGTCCTTGCCGGACATGGAGCCGTGGTCGTGCATGCCCTGCGCCAGGGCCGCCCCGGCCAGCCCGGTCGACAGCAGGGCGGCGGCGAGAAGGGTGCGGAGGTGCGTCATGGATCGTTCTCTCCCGGTGGGGTCAGTTGAACTTGCCGCTGGCGGTCGCGCCGTCCGGGCCGGTGAGCTGCACCGCGCCCTTGGGGCTCGCGCCGAGCGCGGTCGCGGCCTTGCCGGTCATGCGGTTGCCGTCGGCGGGCTCGAGCGGCACGCGGGTCGGCTTGCCGCCGACGACGAGGATGGCGGTGCCCTTGAAGCCGGCGGCCGGGACCGGCTTCTGGCCCTCGTCGGACAGGAACACGTCGACGGCCTCGCCCTTGGCGACGAGCTCGACGTGGAATCTGCCGGCATCCGTCACACGGCCGCCGTGCTGGCCGGCGGTCTCGTGGGCGCAGACGGCGGACGCGGCGAGGAGGGCGGCGATCAGGGCCAGTCTCGGTAGGATCATCCCGGTTCTCCTGGGTTGTGCGGATCAGTTGGGTTGTGCGGGTCAGTAGGCCTCGGCCGGGCGCGGGCGGGCGCCGTCCGGGGATGGGTGGGCCGGCGTGTCGGCGTGGAGGGCGCGCAGCCGCTCCAGCGGCGCGCGGCCGAAGCGCAGGAACAGGACGGGGGTCAGGACGGTGTCGAGCAGCGTCGCGCTGACGAGGCCGCCGAAGATCGTCACCGCCACCGGGTGCAGGATCTCCTTGCCCGGGCTCGCCGGGTCGTAGAGCAGCGGCACCAGCGCGACGCCGGCGGCGAGCGCGGTCATCAGCACCGGGGTGAGCCGCTCCAGGCTGCCGCGCACCACGAGGTCAAGCCCGAACGGCACGCCCTCGTGCAGCGACAGGTTCAGGTAGTGGCTGATCTTCAGGATGCCGTTGCGCGCCGCGATGCCGGTCAGCGTGATGAAGCCGATCATCGACGCCACCGACAGCGGCTGCCCGGCCAGCCACAGGGCGACCACCGAGCCGATCAGCGCCAGGGGCACGTTGCCCATGATGATCAGGGCGAGCGCCGTCGACCTGTAGCGGCTGAACAGGATGGCGAAGACGAGCGCCAGGGACACCGCGGAGAGCACCGCGATGGTCCGGCTGGCCTCCTCCTGCGCCTGGAAGGTCCCCTCCAGGCTGGTGAAGAAGCCCGGTGGCAGCGGCTCCTTCGCCATCGCCTCGCGGATGGCCGCAACGACGGTGGCCATGTCGCTCCCGCCGTCGGTGTTGGCCTGCACCACGATGCGGCGCCGGGCGTTCTCGCGCAGGATCTGGTTCGGGCCGTCGGTCTCGCGGATGTCGGCCACCTGGCGCGCCGGCACCCAGCCCGAGGGCGTCTCCAGCAGCAGGTCGCCCAGGCCCGCGGTGGTCCGGCGGTCCTCGGACAGGCGCAGCACCACGTCGAAGCGGCGCACGCCGTCGACCACTGTCGAGACCACGCGCCCGTTCGAGAGGCGGCTGATCTGCTCGACCACGGCCGCGGGCTGCACCCCGTAGAGGGCCGCCCGCGTGTAGTCGACGCGGACCTCGAGCTGCGGGATGCGGACCTGGCGCTCCACCTGCAGGTCGGCGAGGCCGGGGATCGCCGCCATCCGGTCGCGCAGGGCGTTCGCGACCCGCCGCAGGGCGTCGAGATCCTCCCCGTACACCTTGAGCGCGATCTCGGCGCGCACGCCCGAGAGCATGTGGTCGAGCCGGTGCGAGATCGGCTGGCCGACGTTGACGGCGACCGGCAGGGCCGCGAGGCGCCCGCGGATGTCGGCGACCAGCGCCTCCTTCGGGCGCTCGGCACCCGCGTCGAGGGCCACCTCGATCTCGGAGGCATGGACGCCCTCGGCGTGCTCGTCGAGTTCGGCCCGGCCGGTGCGGCGGCCCACCGTCCTCACGCCCGGGATGTCGAGCAGCAGCTTCTCGGCGATCAGCCCGACCCGGTTGCTCTCGGCGAGCGAGATGCCCGGGTTGAAGGTCATGTTGACCGTGAACGAGCCCTCGTTGAACGGCGACAGGAAGGCCCGCGGCAGGGTCCAGGCCGCGACGCCGGCGGCGACCACCGCGACCGCGACCGTGCCGACGAGCAGGCCCTGGTGCCGGAACGCGACCCGCAGCAGGGCGGCGTTGCCGCGTTTGAGCCGCTTCAGGAGTCGGCTGTCGTGCTCCTCCAGCGTCTTCAGGCCCGGCAGCAGCAGGGACGCCAGCACCGGGGTCAGGGTGATGGAGGTGAGCAGGCTCGCCAGGATGGAGATGATGTAGGCCTCGCCCAGCGGGGCGAAGAGGCGTCCCTCGATGCCCGACAGAGCGAAGAGCGGCACGAACACCAGGATGATGATGAGCGTCGCGTAGACGATGCCCGAGCGGACCTCGTTCGAGGCCTCCACCACCACCTGGAGCACGCCTCTCGGGTTGCCCGCCCGCCGGTTGTCGCCGAGCCGTCGGTAGATGTTCTCCACGTCCACCACCGCGTCGTCGACGAGCTCGCCGATGGCGATGGCCAGCCCCCCGAGCGTCATCGTGTTGATCGACAGCCCGAACAGGTGGAACACCGCCGCGGTCGTCAGCACCGAGACCGGGATGGCCAGCAGCGAGATGGCCGTCGTCCGCACGTTCAGCAGGAAGGCGAACAGCACCACCGCCACCACCAGCACGGCCTCGACGAGGACACGCGCGACGTTGCGGATCGAGGTCTCGATGAAGTCGGCCTGGCGGAACAGGATTCGGTCGGCCCTGATGCCGGACGGCAGGGTCGGGCCCATCTCCTTCAGGGCGGCCTCGATGCTGCGGGTGAGCCGCACCGTGTCGACGTCCGGCTGCTTCTCGACCGAGACGATGACCGCGGGCCTCGCCATGTAGCCGGCGTCGCCGCGCTTCACCTTCGCGGCGAAGGAGACCTCGGCGACCTGCCTCAGGTGGACGGGCGCGTCGTTGATCGTCGCGACCACCAGGCTGCGCAGGTCGTCGAGGCTCATGGTCCGGCCGATGTTCCGGATCAGGTACTCGCGCGCGTTCTGGTCGGTGAAGCCGCCGCCGGCGTTGGTGCCGAACCGGGCGAGCGCCGTCTCGAGCTGCGCGTTCGTGACGGCGAGCGCGCGCATGGCGGCCGGGTTCGGGCTGACCCGGAACTGGCGCACCTCGCCGCCGATGGGGATGACCTGCGCGACGCCCGGGATGGTCAGCAGCCGCGGCCGGATCGTGAAGTCGGCGACCTCGCGCACCTGCATGGGGGTCGCGGTGTCGCCCGTGACCGCCACCAGCAGGATCTGGCCCATGATCGAGGAGATCGGGCCCATGACCGGGGTCACGCTCCGGGGCAGTTGGTCCTGCACCAGGGCGAGGCGCTCCGCGACCTGCTGCCGGTTCCGGTAGATGTCCGTGCCCCAGTCGAACTCGACGTAGGTGATGGACAATCCCACGCCCGAGACCGAGCGCACCCGGGTGACGCCCGGCAGCCCGTTCATCCGGGTCTCGATGGGATAGGTGACGAGTTGCTCGACCTCCTGGGGCGCGTAGCCCTCGGCCTCCGTCATGATGGTGACGGTCGGCTTGTTGAGGTCGGGGAAGACGTCGACGGGCAGCTTGGTGGCGGTGAAGGCGCCGTAGAGCACGAGCACCGCGGCGAGCGCGAGGACGAGCAGGCGGTTGCGGACCGATTGTCCGACGAGGACGGTGAACATCGGCGGATCCCTCAGCGGACCTGGTCGAGGAGTTCGGCGCCCTGCGTCACGACCCGCTTGCCGGGCCCGACCCCCTCCGCCACCAGCACCCGGCCGCCGTCGAGGGGCTCGACGCGGACCGGCCGCGCCTCGAAGCGCTCGGCGGTGGTGTGCTCGTAGACGACGTCCTGCCCGTTCCCCGCGCGCACGACCGCCGCGCGCGGCAGCGCCAGCCCGGCCTGCTCGGTGTCGGTCCCGGCGAGCACGGTGACGAACTGCCCGACCCGCAGGCCCGAGGCGTCGCCCTGGACGGCGAACTGCACCGGGATGGCCTGGTTGCGGTCGGCGAGGCCCGAACCCTGGTAGGCGAGCTTGAGGGTCCGGCCGTCGGCGAGCCGTGCCGTGGCGTCCTGCGCCGCCGCGAGGGCGTCGAAGCTCAGAGCCTCGACCCAGAGGCGGCCCGGGTCGACGACCTGGAAGACCATCTGCCCGGGGGTGGCCATCTGACCGGCCACCGCCGCGGCCTGCGCGACGACGCCGTCGACCGGCGCGACGAGCGGCTCCGGCTCACGCCTGATCCTGTCGAGGGCCGACCGTCGGTCCTGCAGGCCCTTGAGCTCGGCCAGGGCGTCGTCGAGCTGGGTCTGGGCCACGGCGCCGGTCAGGGCGAGCCGCCTGTAGCGGTCGACCCGGCGCTCGACGATGGAGATCTGCTGGTCGAGATCCCCTTGCGTCTGGCGCATGTCGGAGACGTCGACCGCCTGGATCGGCGGTGTGACCGTGGCCAGGATCTCGCCCTTGCGCACCCGCGTGCCGAGGCGCGGGAACGGGCCCGAGGGCGGAGGCGACAGGCGACCGCCCACCGAGGACTGCACGACGCCGCTGGCGTTCGGGTCCGGGATGATGCGGCCGGGCAGCTCGACCGAGCGGTGGAAGCTGCCTTGCTCGGTCATCGTCGTGCGCAGGGCGAGCAGGCGCTGGGTGGGCTTCGGCACGAAGACGGATCCGTCGGGCAGGCGCTGCGCGAGGTCCGACGCGGACGGCGCGGCCGGGCGCGTCCCGGTCAGCGCGGCCCCCCGCACGGGGGCTTCGCGGTCGTCGTCGCCGTGCGCGAAGGCGGCGGTGCCCAGAACGAGGGTGATGCCGACGGCGATCAGCGCCGCCGTCGGGACGCCGCGGCGGCCCCGCGCGAGGGCGGTGACGAGGACGCCGAGCAGGAAGGCGACGGCGACCGCGCCGACCAGGATCGGGTCCCCGGCGCCGAGGCGCTGGCGGACGCCGCGGGCGACCTCCGAGACGCGCGCGAGCGCCGCCCGTGCCGCGGCCGGCTCGGCGGGAATTGCGGCGCCGGCATCGGCCGGCACGGTCACCGTGACCGGCAGCACGTCGACCGCGTCGCCGGCGGTGACCGTCGCGACGAGGTCGTGCCGGCCGGGCCTCGACAGCCACGGGGCCGGCAGCGTGTAGCCGCCCCCGGGCGTGGCGCTGGCTGTCCTCGGGCCCTCGGGGGTCTCGACCTCGATCGTCGCGCCGGTCACCGGCTCGTTCGTCCGGAAGCGGTCGAGGAACAGGGTCAGGGCGCCGTCGCGCGGGATGGCGACCAGCTCGAAGGCGTCGGAGAAGGCCTCGCCGCGCGGGGCGATGGTCTTCGAGACGGGGGGCTGGGCGGCGCCGTGGTCGTGGCCCTCGTGGGCGCGGGCGGGCCCCGCCGGGACGGCGGCGAGCAGCGCCACCGCGCCGAGGGCGGCGGCAAGACGGGTCGACATGGAAACGGTATCCTCGCGATGGGGATGCCGGGCGCGGCCACGGGCGGGCGCACCTCGGGCGTCGCGCGCCTCGGGCGCGCCTCATCTCACGCGCGGGTTCGTGGGGGCTCGGGCAGGGCCTCGGGGCCGAGGCCGGTGCGGCCGGCGACGTCGCCCGGGACCAGCGTGACGGCGCCGAACAGGTCCGGCGACAGGCCAGGGGGCCCCCCGAGGACGCCGGTGGCGCAGCAGGCCATCGTCCCGCAGCAGCGGGTCTCGCGGCCCGGACGACAGCACCCGTCCTCGGCCGGCTCGACGCGCGCCGCCGCGACGGTGGCGCGGCCGACCTTGGACCATGCCGGCGCCGCGGACCGGGCGGCGGGCGTCACCTGTACGGACGCGGCGACCGGGGCGACCGCCCTCGGCTGCGCCGCGGCCGCGCGGTGGCCGTGGTGGGCATGGCCCTCGTGGGCCTGGGCCGCGGACGGCGCGACGTAGGCGACGATCGCGAGGATCATCGCCGCCATCAGGCGCAGGATCTGCCGGTCCGGGCTCATGGGTACGGGATTACACCGGTTCTGGCGGCGGGACCATGTCCGCCGCCGGGACGTGGATGCCGACGTGAGATTCCGGTCGCTGCGGCGCCGCGTCGGGCCGCCGCGAGCACGGGCTCGGCCGGGAAGAAGGCCGAGACTCGTCCGGTGACATCCCGCCCGGCCGGGATGGTATCCTGCGCGGTTCGTCCCGCGCCCGGCCTCGCCGGCCTCGAGCGGAGCGGATCAGTCCCGCGAACGCCCCAGGGCCGCTCCGTCTGTTCGCGAGGACGTGACGGATACGCTCCCGGCACGTCCGCCCGCGAACCGCGGAAACGGATCGGGTCATCCTGGTGCGCCTGCTGGTAGGCCGGGTGGTAAGCTTGGTAATACGCCCGGCGGTGTTCTTCCCGAACGGCATCCGGACGCGGCTCGACCCCGAGGTGCCCGGTGCCGGTCGTTGGACGCCAGCCACGCCCGCCCCTTCGCGACACGCCCGGACCCAGGCCGCCCATGACCGACGCCTCATCGTCCGCTGAGCCCGGGCGGCCCGAGTCCGCGTCCGCAGGCGCGCCGGGTTCCGTGGGAGAGGTCTTCCGCGCCTTCCTCAAGCTCGGATTGACCGCGTTCGGCGGCCCCATCGCGCACCTGGGCTACTTCCGCGACGAGCTGGTCACCCGGCGCCGATGGCTGGACGAGCGCGGCTATGCCGACCTGGTGGCGCTGTGCCAGTTCCTGCCGGGGCCCGCCTCCAGCCAGGTCGGGTTCTCGCTCGGCGTGCTCCGCGGCGGCGGCCTCCTGGGCGGGCTCGCCGCCTGGGCGGGGTTCACGCTGCCCTCGGCCCTGCTGCTCCTGGCCTTCGCCTACGGCGCCGCGGCCCTGTCGGGTCCGGTCGCCGACGGCGTGATCCACGGTCTCAAGCTCGTCGCCGTGGCGGTCGTCGCGCAGGCGGTCTGGGGGATGGCCCGCTCCCTGGCACCGGACCGGCCGCGCGCCGGCATCGCGGTGGCGGCCCTGTTCCTCACGGTGTTCGTCGCGGGCTCGGTCGGGCAGCTCGGCGCCATCGCCCTCGGTGCCCTCGCCGGGCTCGTCCTCTGCCGGGCGGCACCGCAGGCGCAGGCGGGGCACCTCGCGGTCCCAGTGTCCCGGCGGGCCGGCGCCGCGGCGCTGGTCGCCTTCGCCCTGCTCCTCGTCGTGCCCCATCTGCTCGTCGCCGGCCTGCCATCCCAGGGCCTGGCGCTGTTCGACGCCTTCTACCGCTCCGGCTCCCTGGTGTTCGGCGGCGGCCACGTGGTGCTGCCGCTGCTGCAGGCCGAGGTGGTCGCGCCGGGCTGGGTCGGCCCCGGCACCTTCCTCGCCGGGTACGGCGCCGCCCAGGCCGTGCCCGGCCCGCTGTTCACGTTCGCGGCCTACCTCGGCGCGGTCGCGGGGCCGTCGCCCCACGGCGTGGTCGGCGCGGCCATCGCGTTGGTCGCGATCTTCCTGCCGGGCGTGCTCCTGGTCTACGGCACGCTGCCCTACTGGGACGCGTTCCGGACGCGTCCGCTGGCCCAGGCCGCGATGCGCGGGACCAACGCGGCGGTGGTCGGAATCCTCGGTTCCGCGCTCTACGATCCCGTCTGGAGCAGCGCGGTCGGCAACCCGCGCGATTTCGCCGTGGCCGTGCTGGCGTTCGTGCTGCTGACGGTCGGTCGGGTGGCGCCGTGGATCGTCGTCGCGCTCACGGCCCTGGGCGGTGTCGCCCTCGCCTCGCTCTGACCGGAGCCGCCCTGACCCGATCGGCCCGCTCGACCCGGCCGACCTGAACCCGACCGACCTGGACCCGACCGCCTTGGACCCGTCCTGGCCGGTGCGAGCGGGAGGATCGGCTTCGACCGAGGGAGCCGGACATGCGGCGCGGTCGGAAGACGAGCGCGGAACAGGCGGTGCGGAACGGAACTGCCCCGTCCCCGTCGCGGAGTTTCGCTTCGGCTGCGCGCCCAGACCGGCGGCATCGCCGGCGGCCTCGGCCCCGGCCGCGACGGGCGGGCCCTGTGAGCCCGGATGCGTCACAGGGCCCGCCACCTTCGAGGCGCCTCGGCTACGGCTTGTTGGCGGGAGCCGGATTCGTCGTCGTCGCCGGAGGCGCAGGGTTCGCCGGCGCCGTGGCGGCGGGAGGCGGAGGCGGAGGCGGCGGGGGGGCCTCGGCCTTCTTCTCGTCCTTGCAGGCCGTGAGCGCGAGCAAGCCGACGAGCGGCAGCAGATGGCGAATTCGCATGAGCGTTCCTCCTGTCTGGGCGATGTAGGCCATGAGGAACGTCACCCGGCCGCTGTTCGATCCAGCGCGCAGCGAGCCCGGCCACTCGGACGATGCCGATTCATCGCGGGTACCGGCGAGCCACGGCCGCCGGCCCGATCCCGCGGGCCGGCATCACGGAACGACGCGGAGCGGACATCGCGAGAGCCGGCCTCGGGTCGGGAAGAGGCGCGCCGGCAACGTCCGCGACCCTGGATCACCGCGCGGAGGCAGACCGTCGCGAGACCACCCGCATGCGTCACGCGCGCCGCCTCCGGTCGCAGCGGCATCCGGCGGCACGCCGCCTCACCGCTTTCGGCTATACTGCGCCGTGAAGCGCGTGCGGCGGCCTCCGGTGGCGAGGACCCGGACGGCCTCGCGTCGGTGTCGCTCCTGCCCGCCGCCCCATCCTGGAAGCGCTGCCGATGCCGAATCGAGTCCAGTCGGCCTTCCGCGCGGCCGCCGAGTTCGGCGTCGGCCTGGTGGCGGCCTGCAACCGGCTGCGGCTGCCCAGGGCGGCGAATCCCTTCGTCGTCGGTGTCCACGCGCCGATGCGCGCGGAGCTGACGCTGGAGAACCTGCCGGTCACCGGGACGATCCCGCCCGGCCTCGACGGCCTCTATCTCAAGATGGGGGCGAACCCCGTCCGCGCGGCGACGCGGGGCCACGACTGGTTCCTCGGCGACGGCATGGTGCACGGTCTCGCGCTCGAGGGCGGCAGGGCGCTGTGGTATCGCAACCGCTGGATCGGCTCGCGCACGGCCGCCGCGGCGCTCGAGCGGCCCGCGGCGCCCGGGCCGCGGCGGGGCGGCAACGACACCGTCAACACCAACGTCGTCGCGATCGGCGACCGGATCTTCGCGGTGGTGGAGGCCGGCAGCTTCCCGGTCGAACTCTCGCCCACCCTGGAGGCTCAGCGCTACAACCCGTTCGACGGGACGCTGGCCGGCTCCTTCAGCGGGCACCCGCACCGCGACCCGCTGACCGGCGAGACGCACGCCGTCGCGTATGACGGCCGCGTCTGGGACAGCGTGCGCCACGTCGTCCTCGCCCCGAGCGGGCGGGTCGTGCGCGATGTGCCGGTCGCGGTCGCGCACGGCCCCTGCATCCACGATTGCGCGATCACGGCGCGCTTCGTGATCGTGCTGGACCTGCCGGTCACGTTCTCGTTCCGGGCCCTGCTCGCCGGGTACCGCTTCCCGTTCCGCTGGAACCCCGGCCACGGGGCCCGTGTCGGCCTCCTCCCGCGTCAGGGCGACGGCGCCGACATCGTCTGGTGCGCCGTCGAGCCCTGCTTCGTGTTCCACACCGCCAACGCCTACGACGACGCGGACGGGCGGGTGATCCTCGATGTCGTCGCCTACGGGACGGTGTTCGCCTCGGCCGCCGGCGGGCTCGATACGCCGGGCCGGCTCGAGCGCTGGATCATCGACCCGTCGACGGGTCGGGTCGAGCGGCGCGTGATCGACGCGGCGGCGCAGGAATTCCCCCGCATCGATGAGCGGCGCCTCGGGCAGCGCCACCGCTACGTCTACACGGTCAGCGTGCCGGCCGACGGCAACACGCAGCTCGCCGGTGCGACGCAGCTCTACAAGCACGACCTCGAGACGGGCGCGCGCCACGTGCACGACTTCGGTCCCGGTCACGTCCCGGGGGAGTTCGTCTTCGTGCCGGCGCGGACCGGGGCCGATGAGGACGAGGGCTGGCTCGTCGGGCTCGTGATCGACACCGCCGGCGAGGTGACCGACTTCACCGTCCTCGACGCGCGGGCGTTCGACGCCCCTCCCCTCGCCCGGATCCGCCTCGGGCACCGGATCCCCCCGGGCTTCCACGGCAACTGGTTCCCGGCGCGCGGGCCGGCCTGAGAGACCGGGCGCGGTCCCGGTGACGGCCGAATCCGGACCGATCAGGCCGCGGCCGTCCAGCCGACCACCGCCGTCACGGGGTCGCCGGGACCTCCCGCGGGCTTGAGGACGCGCCGCTCGACGCGGACGAAGCCGGCGCGCTGGAGGTACAGGCCGACGAGCTGGGCATGTCCCCCACCGTCGAGGGCACTCCAGATGGCCACGGCCTTGGTCGGGAAGCAGCGGTTCGAGAAGCTGATCACCGCCGGGGCACCGGGGCGCAGCACGCGCGCGACCTCGGACAGGACGGAGACGGGGCGCTGGAGATACTGGACCGAGACGCAGATCAGCGCGGCGTCGACGCAGGCCGTGTCGAGCGGCAGGCGCGGCTCGGTGTTGAGGTCCTGCACGAAATGCCGGGTCAGGCGCGGGTTGGCGGCGAGTTCGGCGGCGTTCAGGCCGTGACCGGTGACGCTGGCATACGCGACCTCGTCCGGCAGGTGGCTGACCCAGCTCGACATCAGGTCGAGGACGTCGCCGCCCGCCGGCACGATCGCCCTGTAGAGGTCGGTGACCGCCGCAACCGCGGCGGCATCGATATGGGTCACGAAGCGCGGTTGCGCGTAGAAGGCGGGATCGGGATCGCGGTCGTGCTTGGCGAACGCCTCCGGGGGAAAGTCCGGCAGATCCTGGGTCATCGTAGCGCGCTTCCGGATCTGACGGCGCGCCGGCTCCGAGAGACTGCGCGCGAACCGTGGATTGCGTGCGCGTGTAGAGAGAGCCGGGACGCCCCGCGGCCAGATGTCCACGTCGCCGCATCGGCACGGGGACGCCGGCGAGGCCGCCACCGGGAACGTGGGTCGTGACCGGCAGCTCTCGCGGCCGTATCGTGGGACGTCAGGCTCCGTGGCCGGCACAGCGGCCGAAGGGAGTGCAGCATCCCCCCTCGCCTCTTCGCCGACCGCATCCACGGCGTGTCACGCCCCCTGAGGACAGACCGATCGCACGCGAAACACCATCCCGCAGCGGCCCGAGCCAGAGCGCCTCGCGACCCACCGAGCACGAAGCCGCCGGCCGGTCCTGCGGGTCCTGCACGATGTGCTGTCGTGTTCTGGCGATCCCCGCCCTCGGCAAGCCGGCCGGGATCCTGTGCCGGCACAACACCGGAACCGGCTGCGGGATCTACAGCGAACGTCCGGAGGCGTGCGCCCGGTGGGACTGCCTCTGGCGCAAGATCGACGCCCTGCCGGACGCGCTCAGGCCCGATCGATCGGGCGTGATGTTCTCGTTGGACAATCGCCCCCCCGCGGCCGATACGGCGGGCGCGGCCTGCATCGTCGGGCGGGCACCGGGGGGCATGGGCGCCTTCGACCGGCCAGACGTGATCGAGGCCTTCGCCATGTTCATCCGCGAGGGCTCCTGGCCCGTGTGGCAGGTGTCCGAGAACGTCGCGACCCTGGTGCATCCGGGTCCGCGGATCCCTCCCCCTTGATCGACGGGGTGCGGGCAGGCCGGATGACGGGACGCGCGCATGGCGATCCGCCCGCGTCGACGCTCCCGGTGACCCGTCCGTGCCCGCGCGCTGAACGGACAAGGCGAGGGCCTCGTCCCGGCCAGCCCGCCGCGACGGAGGACAGGGCCGCGACCGGGCGCGCGATCCGGCAGGGTCGACGGGCAAACAGCGCTCAGGATCGGGCACCGGCCGCGCGCGCGTGCTCCAGGAAGAAGCGGATCATCTCCCGGCTCGCGTCCGGGCCGCGCGGGTCGGTGAACGAGCCGGCCGGGCTGCCGCCCGACCACGCGTGCCCGGCTCCGTGCAGAACCCACTGCTCCACGATGGCGCGGCCGGACGCGTCCGAACGGACGGTGCGGGTGTAGTCCACCCCGTCCGGTGTCCGGCCCTGGGTCACCGCTGTGCGGAGTTCCGGGTCCGACGGCCCCTGAGCGGCCACGCGATCGCCGTTGGCCGCGTGCACCGTGCGGTCGCGGTCGCCGTGGAACACGATCAGCGGCACGGCGTGGCGTTGTCCCGTCGCGCGCGCGCCGTCCCCCTTCATGGCCGCGAAGGCCGAGGGCACGTCCCGCGCGGAGCCGCAGGCCAGGCCGGAATGGACGCCGATCGCCGCGAACAGGTCGGGGTAGGTCATCGCCAGGATCGCGGCGGCAGCCCCGCCCGCCGACAGGCCCGCCGCGTAGACCCGCCTGTCATCGGCCGAGAACTCCGCGATCACCTGCCGGACGATGCCGGCGATCAGGGCGGGCTCGCCGCCCTCCCGCTGCTGGTCACCGGGCTCGTACCAGTTCCAGCACCGCTGCATGTTGGCCGAGCGCGGCTGCTCCGGATAGACCACCAGGACGCTGCGCGCCTCCGCGACCGCGTTCATCCGCGTGCCTGCGGCGAAGTCGTCCGGGTTCTGCGTGCAGCCGTGCAGCATCACCACGACGGGCAGGGCCTGGCCGGTGTAGCCGCTCGGTACGTAGACCTTGTAGTTTCGGGTCCCGGCCGCGCCGGTGAACGTGCGGGCCTCGAAGCGTGCCCCCTCCGGAAGCCGGGGCGCGGCCGGCGTCGCGCCGTCCCGCCCGTCGCGATCCGTGCCGATGCCGGCCTTCGCCAGCGCCTCCTGGACGGTGCGCATCACGGTGCCGGCGATGTCGCCCGCGGATCCGGTGTGGGGATGGCGGCCCGGACGTTCTCCGGCCGTCTCCGGCGCGACCCAGGCTTCGCCGGGAGCGGAGGGCGCGACCATGTCGAGGATGTCGGCCGCGTCCGCGCTCGGCGCACCCGTCCCGGCGGCGCTCCGGGCCGCCCCCGACCACAGCCTCAAGGCTGCGGCCTGGCGCTCCTGAAGCCTGGCCATCGCCTCCGCGGCGCGGGCGGCACGGGCCGGGTCGACCTTCGGGAACGCGAAGCGCGTGAAGGCGGTCTTCGTGGCGTGATCCATCGGACGGGTCCTGGCTGAGCGGGAAGCGGGCGCGGCGGGGTCCGGCCGCGTCGGCGGGGAGAGGTGGCGGCGTCAGCTCGTCCGGTCGGCGAGCGCCGCCTTGACGGCGGGACTGGCCTGGAAGGCGCCGAGCACCTCGACCGAGGCGATGGCGGCGCGCGCCAGTTCGGGCGTGACGTCGAGGGCGATGCTGGCCAGCCCGAGCACCTGGATGTGCAGCGGGGCGCCCGCGTCGCGCGCCGCCTCGAGCGCCTGCTTCGTGTAGTGCGACAGGCCGAGGCTGAGCTGCTTCCGGCTGACCGATTGCCTGACGGCCTCGCCCTGGCGCTCGATCTGATTGCGCACGGCGGTGCGGATGAAATCGGCACGGTTGGCGTAGAAGCCGTCGCGCACCATCAGGTCGATATGGCCGAGGTCGACGAATCCGAGGTTGAGCGTGATCTTCTCGCTGTCCGGCAGCCTGGGTCGTAGATCGTGCACCTTGTCGGCCATACAAACCATCCATACGACATCCGTTTGGATGGTTTGGAGATGGTGTGCGGATGCGGCGGCGCAAGGGTTGCCGGTGACGACTCCAATCCCAGGGGCCGATCGCGACGTCTTCGAGGATGCGCGGAACTGCCTCGAGGACACGACCAGCGTCGCGTCGGATCGAACCGCGGCAGGGCGCGGCCCCGCTGGGTCTCGCCGCGAGAAATCGATTCCGGATCCGGACGGGTCGTCAGCTTTGAGGCCGGCGCGCGGTCGGTGCGGCCTCGTCCCATTCGCGATCCTGCTCCGCCAGCAGGGCGGCGCGACGGGCCGCCGCGCTCGCGGCGTCGCATGACGGTGCCGCCCCGGCCTCCTCCAGGGGACGCGGAGGAACCGGATCGGACGCGCGAGCGAGGCGGGTGAGTGCGGCGACGACGTGGTCCACGTCACCGGATGTCACGGCGCCTGTCCGGAGGAGCCCGAGACGCGAACACGTGGCGATGTCCGCACAGGATGCGTCCGCGAAGCGGAGCGCCGCGATCTGATCCGCCGCGAGGGGCAGGCATCCGGCCGGCAGCCCGCGCAGCCGGCCGAGCCGCCGCGCCCGCGTGGCCTCGGGTGTGTGCATCTCCCGCGCGCCCGGGAGCCAGCGCGCCAGCACGTCGAGGATGAAGTGCCGGACGCGCTCGACGCGGATGGGACCGAACTTCCTGATCGTGGCGATCGCGACCGGTGAAGACTGGGCCAGATGACCGAGATCCGGGAATCCGGCCTTCCGCAGGCGGGCGCGCAGGGACGCCGTCAGCAGGCCGCGCCCGAAGCCCTCGGCCGACAGACGCCGGATCATGTCCGGGGACAGGTCGTCGAAGAGGGGAAGGCGGGCGCCGACCTCGGCCATGAGGTTGTCGGACCAGACGGCGCGGAGGGATCGGTCGGGCATCACCGCGGCCGATAGGGCACTTGCCGGGTGTCCGCAACGAACCGTCACCGCGGGCCCGAGGGACGGGCGCGGAACGGACCGTCGGACGCGGCATCGCTGGTCGCTCGCGACCGGCCCTGTCCCGCGCGTCGCCGCGGAAACCGTCCGATCAGACTACGATCTCACCGCGGTCAGTTCCTGGAGAGCGCAGTCGATCGCCCGGATGATCTGCTCGCTGGTTCGAACTACGTCAGCGTCTCGCGATAGAGCGACGACCGCTTGCTGCAACGCCCGGAACTGATCGAGCCGGATGGCCGGATCGAGACCGCGCGCGACGGCCGACTGTACGAGGCCGCGGACGAATTCATGCGCCAGTTGCTCGTCGAACGCCTGCAAATTCCGGATCTCTGCCTCTCAACCGCGACATGTCTAACACCGTCGGGATGAGAAGAGATCCGCGCAGCGCCGAGGCGCCGGATCCGGCCCCCGGCCGCACGGCGTCATCGCGCGAGGGTGGCCTCCGCGATCCGGACGGCCGATTGCGCGTCCGCGGCGACGGCGTCCGCGCCGACGACACGGGCGCTGGCAGGCTCCCGCACGAAGAGCGGCCCGCCGACGATGACGCGCAGGTCCGGGTTGCACGACGCGGCGCGCAGTTTCGCCACGGACACCGCCATCACCGGCAGGAGGATGTCGCAGGACAGCGAGATGCCGACCAGATCGAACTGTTCGGCGCGGACCAAGCTGGCGGGGTCCTCGTCCGCTCCGTTGGTCAGGACCACGTCCCACCCCGCCTCGCGGAAGAAGCTCGCCACGAGCGCGAGGCTGAAGAGATGGGTCTCACCGGGACAGGGCATCAGCAGGACGCGGCGACCGTTCGCCGTCACGTCCACGCCCTCCAGATCCGCACACAGGGCGCGGGTCAGGTTCTGGAGGCGACCGAGCGCGAGCGCCACGTCGAGGAAGTCGGCGGCATCGTCTTCCCAGAGCTCGCCCAGATACCGCGCTGCGGGTGCGAACAGGTCGAGCAGCAGGGCATCCAGCGACAAGCCCTCTTCCAGGAGCGCGCGCACCCACTCGGCGTGCGGTTCGCCCTCCATCAGCGCTTGAGCGAGAGCGGCAACGCGCTCAGGCGTCGGTGATCGCGTCGTCGACGCGGGCGACGGCGGATCCGCCCGATGCGCGAGCGCCAGACGCGGCAGGATCTCGTCCTCGACGATCCGGGCGAGACCGGCCTGGATGATGGCCGAGTTGCGTTTGGCCGCTCCGTGAACGGACCAAGTCCGTCGGTCGACGCGGGCGCGCGCGACACCGATACCGGCCATTTCAGGCATTGGCTCCCCCGCCGACGCGGCACTATATGTTTTGTATCGGCACTAGGCAACTCGATTAGCGAAATATAATTCCGATCGCGGACGGATGATTTTGGCTACAGCCTGACGGAACTCACGCGCGCCGCGACCGGTGCGGGCTGTACAGGTCGGTACCGGCACAGAACTGCCGCCTCGGATGACGGTTCCCGTCAATCCGGCACGGTGGACAGGGCGCTCCGGGGCGAACGATCTCTTCACCGAGAGAGCCGGTCCTTCCGCGCCGCGGCGATTGATCCAGGTGAGTGCCCGCGCGCCGCCTTTGTGCGAGCGTAGACGATTGTGGGCTCGGCGGCCGGTGACCGCGTGATGCGCGCTGCTATGTCCAGTCGGCGGAGAGCCCGATGCCGCGATATGTCATCGTCACATCCGATCACATCACGGTCAAGGACGACGAAGGCGTGCAACTTTCCGGTCGGGACGCGCTGCGCGACACCCTTCGCCGGCTGCTGACCGACATCCTGCGCGATGAGGGCTATCGCACCGAGGTGAACGCGTTCACCGCTCAAGCCTACGACGAAGCGGGCAAGCTCGTGATGAGCGCGAGCGCCAGCTTCTCGGCGACAGATGTGTAGGTTGCAGCCTGTCCGTCGCCGAGGCGCGGGCGCTCCGTGGCCGCGGAAGCAGATCGGGTTCTCGCTGATCGACGGTGCGGCGGGTACAAGATCAGGGATGACGGAAGGCCTGCCGCGCTCGGCTGGTTTCACCGGCGGTCACCCCGATTCCCTTGTCCTCGGCCGGGATCGCGGTCTCAACATTCCCGAGACGGAGCTTAGCCCAGGAAGATGGCGAGCAGTTCGCCGGAAACTGTCGCCGTGCGCGGACCGCCTGGACGGGCCCGCGCCCGGCGGCAGGCGCATCCACGGAGTGCCTCAGTCGCGCGCCGCCTCGACGCTGGCGCGATCGACCACGGCGCGCAGCGCCTCACCGCCCTCCATGGCGAACCAGGCCCGCAACATGTCCGTCGTCTCCGGCGTGTCGCCGGGCCGCTCGCGGAACAGGTCGGCGCAGCGAGCCAGCTCGCGCGCCACGAAGATCTCCAGGAAGGCCGCACCGCGGGTTCTCGCGAGTTCGGCGAGAGCGTCCTCCAGGACGCGCCGCATCATCTCGCCGACCATGGCCGAGATGTAGACGGCCTCCGCGCTGCCCTGTTCGGGCTCGTTCAAGCAAGTCTCCGATCTGCCCGGACGCGACCCCGAACTGAACAACGGGCAGACGATAAAGGCGGGTCCCGAGGCCGAAGCCTCGGGTTCTGTTGCTAGGCGTACCCACGCCCCGGAAGATTACGCCGCGAGGCGCATCTCCATGCCGACGTTGTCGTTGGCATTTAGAGTTTTGGTCAGGTGCCCGGAACGAGGGTTGCCCGCGCCGAGCCGGTCGAGTCCTTACCGAAAGCCGCATCTTACCCTGCCGAGGCAGGGCAGAACTCGCGATCCCTTTACCGCCCAGTCGAACCTGTTTCACCCCCAGCAGAAGCACCCTGGCAGCGCGCGATCCGCAACGCCGGACGCTCGCCCTCGTCCCCGCGCGGTATCCGGGGCAAGATGCTTCTGGTGGAGGCGCCGGGTACCGCCCCCGGGTCCTGAAGCGTTATTACGAACCGGTCATCAACCTCGCAGCCACCGTAACCCATCCCGGCCCGCCGGTCCATCGCGTGCACGCAGCGATCTCGGCCGGACATCGGTGGCGCCGCGGCCGCCGCGTGCCCATATGCGTGCGATCCCTCCGCGCAATCCCGTGCTCTGGGCTACGAAGCGGAGGCCGAGATGGCACGCGAACTCAAGACCGGCAAAGCGCAGGGCGTCACGCCCGAGGACTTCAACGAGCGCGTGAAGCGGCTCCTCGCCGACAAGCCGGATCCCCGCAAGGCCGAGCCGGCGCGGAAGAATTTCAAGGTCAACACGCCGCTCGTGCGGAGCTGACAGGCCGCTTCGGAGACGTTCGCCCGGCAGCGAACGTCTTCTCGGAACCCCGCGCGTGCTCGTGCAGGCATCGCAGGCATGGCAAGCTACGAGGCCGCAGCGCGAAGCGCCTCGGGATCCCTATATCTGCGCGATCAGTGGAACGGCTCAGGAGGAGCGACGATGGAAACCGAGAGGGCGGTGCTGGCCGGTGGTTGCTTCTGGGGCATGCAGGACCTCATCCGGCGCCAGGAGGGCGTCGTGTCGACCCGCGTCGGCTACACGGGCGGCGACGTGCCGAACGCGACCTACCGCAACCACGGCACCCATGCCGAGGCCATCGAGATCATCTACGACCCGGCGCGGACGAGTTTCCGGCGCATGCTGGAATTCTTCTTTCAGATCCACGACCCGACGACGCCGAACCGCCAGGGCAACGACAGGGGCCCGAGCTATCGTTCGGCCATCTTCTACACCGACGAGGGCCAGCGCCGCGTCGCCGAGGAGACCATCGCCGACGTCGACGCTTCCGGCCTGTGGCCGGGCAAGGTCGTGACCGAAGTGGCGCCGGCCGGCCCGTTCTGGGAGGCAGAGCCGGAGCATCAGGACTACCTGGAGCGGCGTCCCGACGGATATACCTGCCACTTCATCAGGCCCAACTGGGTGCTGCCCGCGCGCGCGCCCGCCACCCAGAACGCGTAGGCATATCGGCCCGAGGCCGCCGGACGGTCGGCGGCCTCGGGCTTCACGGTCGCGACGGTACCGCCGGCGGCCGCCGAGACGCGCCGGTCGTGACGCCGGCGGGCTCGCGGGCCGAGGCGCGTCCGACCGCCGCCGGACCGCCGCGTCGCGGACGCAATTCCGTCCGGCGGTGGTTGCGCGCGCCTCACCGCGCGAGCGACGAAGTCGCCGACGAGGCCCGGTGCGGTCAGCCCGCGAGTTCGGGCCTCGTCCGTCCGCCGAGATAGGCCGACCGGATCTCGTCGTTGGCCCAGAGGGCGTCGGGGGCGCCCTGCAGGACGAGCCGGCCCGTCTCCAGCACGTAGCCTCGATCGGCGACCGAGAGCCCCATCCGGGCGTTCTGCTCCACCAGCAGCACGGTGGTCCCGCGGCGGCGCACCTCGGCGATGATCGCGAACACCGCCTGGACGATCACGGGGGCCAGGCCGAGCGAGGGCTCGTCGAGGAGCAGGATGCGGGGCTTGGCCATCAGGCCGCGTGCGAGGGCCACCATCTGGAGCTGGCCGCCCGACAGCGTCCAGCCCAGGGCGTCGCCGAACCGGCGGATGTCCGGGAAGAGGTCGAACATCGCCTCGACCTCGTCGCGCAGCACCCGCTTGCCGAGGCCGGCGCGGTTGGACGCGCCCAGCATGATGTTCTCGCGCACCGTGAGCCCCGGGAAGACCCGGCGCCCCTCCGGGACATGGGCCACGCCGAGCCGCACGATCGCCTCGGGCTTCAGGCCCTCCAGCGGCCGCCCCTCCAGCAGGATCGTGCCGGCGGCGGGCCGCACCAGCCCGGAGATCGCCTTGAGCGTCGTCGACTTGCCGGCGCCGTTGGACCCCAGCAGCGTCACCACCTCCCCGGCTCCGACCGAGAAGGACAGGCCGCGCACGGCCTCGATCTCGCCGTAGCGGACGACGAGGTCGCGGATCTCGAGGAGTGGCGTGGCGGGCGTCGTCATCGCTGGGGTCACGCCGGGGCGAGGTCGGTCTTGAGGCTCGCCGCCGGACCGGCGGCGGCGTCCTCGCCGAGATAGGCCTGGATCACCGCCGGCTCGCGCAGCACGGTCGCCGTGACGCCGTCGGCGATGCGGCGGCCGAAGTTCAGCACGGTGACGTGGCTGGCCACGTCGCTCACCAGCGTCATGTCATGGTCGATGATCAGGATGGTCAGGCCCTTGGCGGCCATCCGGCGCAGGAGCACCGTGAGGGCGTTCTTCTCGCTCGAATTGAGCCCCGCGGCGGGCTCGTCGAGGAGCAGCAGCGCGGGGTTGCCGGCCAGCGCCCGCGCGATCTCGATCAGGCGCTGGTGGCCGTACGAGAAGCCGGAGATCGGCTCCAGCGCCCGCTCCTCCAGCCCCACGAAGGCCAGCGCCGCCCGGGCGCGGGCCTCCAGGCTCGCCCGGTCGCGGGCGCCCGAGGGGTTGTTGGGCCGCTCGGCGCCGATGACCACGTTCTCGAGGGCGCTCATGGAGCGGAACAGGCGGATGTTCTGGAAGGTGCGCCCGATCCCGGCCGCCGCCCGCCGGTGCGGGGACAGGCGCGTGACGTCCTGCCCGGCCAGCCGCACGGTGCCGCCCGTGGGGCTGTAGAGGCCCGACAGGACGTTCAGCGTCGTGGTCTTGCCGGACCCGTTCGGGCCGATCAGCGCGTGGATGCCGCCCCGCGCCACCGTGAAGCTCACCGCGTCCACGGCCTTGAGGCCGCCGAAGTGCTTGGACAGGTCCGACACCTCCAGCATCGGCGCGGCGGACGCCTCGCCCTGGCTCAGGGTCAGTTCGGCGGCGGGTGGTGGGACCGGGCGGCCGCGGCGCAGGCGCCGGACCTGGTCGCCGAGGAAGCCCCAGATCCCGTCGGGCATGAACACCACGATCAGGATCACCGCGAGCCCGTAGATCGCGAGGTAGAGCCCGGGGATCTCCTTGAGGAAGCGGAGCCATTCCGGGATCAGGATCAGCAGGGCCGTGCCGATGACGGCGCCCACCGGCGAGCCGACGCCGCCGAGCAGCGCCATCGTCAGGAACACGATCGACTCGGCGAAGGCGAACTGGTCCGGGCTGATATAGGTGAAGCTGCCGGCGAACAGCCCGCCGCCGAGCCCCGCCAGCAGCGCCCCGAGGGCGAAGGCCGCGACCTTGGTGCGGTAGATGTCGATGCCCGAGACCCCCGCCGCGAGCTCGTTGTCGCGCACCGCCCGCATGGCGCGCCCGAGCCGCGTCCGCGGCATGTGCCAGACGAGCCAGCCGACGACGGCCAGCACGAGCACGCACAGGGCGAGGTAGCTCTGCCCGTCCGCGAACAGGGCCGGGCGGCGGATGTTCGGCACGCCGTCGGGCCCGTGCGTGACGGGGATCCAGTTGGTGAGGACCAGCGTCAGGATCTGCTGGAACGAGATCGTCACCATGGCGAGGTAGTGGCCGCCGAGCCGCAGCGTGGAGGCGCCGAGCGCGGCGCCCAGCACGACCGCGAGACCGAGGCCGGTGAGCAGGCAGATCCAGAAGTTCAGGCCCCCGTCGACCGTTCCGAGCCCGACCGCGTAGGCACCGATCCCGAAGAAGGCGGCCTGGGCGAGGTTGATCTGCCCGCACAGGCCGAGCACCACGGTGAGGCCGATCACCGCGATGGCGTAGGTCGCCGCCTGCATCAGGATGTTGAGGGCGTAGCCGCTGAGCGGCGTCGTGGCGGCCACCGTCACCAGGGCGGCGGCCAAGACCGCGTAGGCGAGGCTCCCGAGGGGCAGGCGGCGCGGCGGGCGCGCCGGAGCCGCTGCGGCCGGGCCGGCGACGGTGGAGGGGCGACCGCTCATGCCTTCTCCGCCACGCGCTCGCCGAACAGGCCCTGCGGGCGCACGACCAGGAACACCACCAGCACCAGGAACGCGAAGGCGTCCTTGTAGGGGACCGAGATGTAGGCCGCCCCGAAGGTCTCGATGATGCCGAGCGCGAGGCCGCCGATGATCGCCCCGGTGACATCGCCGAAGCCGCCGATGATCGTCGCCGCGAAGGCCTTGAGGGCGATCGTGGCCCCCATCTGGATCGACACGAACAGCACCGGCGCCACCAGGATGCCGGCGATGCCGCCGAGCACCGCGCTGTACACGAAGGTCAGCATGATCATGCCGGCCACCGGGATACCCAGGAGGGCGGCCATCTCTTTGTCCTGGGACGTCGCCTGAAGCTTCTTGCCGACCAGAGTGTGCTCGAAGAACCAGTACTGGAACGCCACCAGGGCCGCCGTCACCGCGATGATCAGCAGGTACTGGCTGTCGAGGAAGACCGGCCCGAGCAGGAACCCTTGCGTCTCGAAGACGGGCGGGAGCACCTGGGGCTGCGGCCCGTAGAGGGCGAGCGTCGTGTTCGCCAGGAAGATCGAGGCGCCGATGGTCGAGATGATCACCGGCAGGTAGCTGCGGTGCCGCAGAGGGTAGTAGACGCCGAGATTGAACAGGGCGCCGAGCAGCGCCATCCCGCCGAGCGTCAGGAGGAGGGAGAGCCAGTAGGGCCACTGGAGGTCGACGGCGAAGACCACCATCAGGAAGGCCGCCACCATCGAGAACTCGCCCTGCGCGAAGTTCACCACGTTGGTGGCGCGGAAGATCAGCACGAAGCCGAGCGCCACCAGGGCGTAGACGGAGCCGATGCCGATCCCGGTGAAGAGGAGCTGCAGGATCAGGTCCATGCGGTCCGCACTCTCGCCTCCTTCTCCGGATGTCGTTCACGCACCCCGAACACGTCGGCCGGCTCACCCTTGGTAGAAGTCGATCCGCCGGTCGAAGACGATGTTGCCCTTGTCGTTGCGCACGACGTTGTAGCCGTGCAGGCCGTCGCCGTTCTTGTCGAAGTTGTAGGTTCCCTCGGCGCCCTCGTGGCCGCGCACCGCCAGGATCGCCTCGCGGACCGCCTGCGGGTCGGTCTTGCCCGCCGCGTTGATCGCCTTGGCGAGCACCGTGACCGCGTCGAAGGTCCAGGAGGACTGGTTGTCGGGCGCGATCTTCATCGCGGCGCGGTAGGCCTTGCCGTAGGCGCGCGCGGCGTCGCCCGACTCCTCGGCGTAGTCGGCCACGCCGTAGGTGCCGTAGAGGGACGGCCCGGCGAGCTTCAGGGCGGTGACGTTGGTGATCGAGGGCGAGCCGACCCAGGGCGCGGTGACGCCGAGCTGGCGCAGCTGCCGGGCGAAGATGCCGATGTCGTTCTCGAAGGTGAAGTACGAGCCGATCACGTCGGCGCCCGACTGACGGATCGCCAGCACGACCGGCGTGAAGTCCTGGCTCTGGTTGGTGTAGCCCTGGTCGAGGGCGACCGTGGCACCGCCCTTGGCGAGGCTCTCGGTCAGCGCCTTGGCGCCGCTGGTCCCGAAGGCGTCGGTGGAGTGGATGATCGCCCACTTCTTCTTACCCAGCCCGTTGACGCCGTGCTCGGCGATCACCCGGGCCGAGAAGGTGTCGTTGGGGCGGAAGCGGAACAGCCAGGGATTGCCGAGCTGCGTCAGGACCGGGTCGGTGCCGCCGAAGCAGACGGGTTTCCCCGTCTTCAGGATGTCGGGCGCCATCGCGTGGTTCTGGGTCGAGCGGATCGAGCCGAGGAAGCCGACGAGGTCGCCCTGCGACGCCAGTTTCGAGAAGGCGAAGACCGCGCCGGGATTGGTGGTCTGATCGTCCTCCGTGACGATCTCCAGGGGCTTGCCGAGCACGCCGCCGGCCTTGTTGACCGTCTCCAGGGCGATCTTGGCCCCGGCGAGCGCGTAGCGGCCGGCATCCGCGCCGGGCCCCGTCACCGGGAGCACCATGCCGATCCGGACGGTCGACCCGGCGCCCTGAGCGCAGGCCGAGCGGATCACCCCCGGCGCCAGGCCGCCCGCGACTGCGGATGCGGCCCCCGTCAAGAAAACGCGGCGCGTCGTCCTCATTGGCGTATCCGTCCCACCGCCGATGCTCAGGCCCGGCGTTGGCGACGATGGTCCCTATTCCGCGCGCCGATGTCTATCCTGCAAACCTTCGACGCTCAGCTTCGATGAGAAGAAGCTCTCGGATCGTCACTCGACCGCTTTCGCTGCGGTGCGGCGAAGGCGAAGACGATGACGGCGAGATACCGCTCGCATACACTCTGTCCTGACGCGCGCTCGGAACGCGAAGATCCGAACAGGCGCGATCCGGAATGTGTACTTTCAGGCAGAGATCCGGCGTTCCTCTGCGGCGCGGGCGAGCGCAACAGGCGCTATAGGATCGGTGTACGCGCGGGAGAGGCCTGACGCGACCGGCGCATTCGGCGAGGAGGCGCTTCCGTTTTCCAGCGAACCGTTGCACCGTCGAGCTTCCAGCACGGGGCATCGCGGCCTGAAGCGCGCGGCGTACGAGCGGGCGCGAGCCCGCCTCAACCGCGACCGGCCCCGTCATCCAGTCGCGAGGCCGAACCTCCCATGGCGCCCATCATCACGACGGTCGAGGATCTGCGGCGGGTCGCCAAGCGGCGGGTGCCGCGGATGTTCTACGATTACTGCGATTCCGGTTCGTGGACGGAGTCGACCTACCGCGCGAACGAGGCCGATTTCGCCGACATCAAGCTCCGCCAGCGCGTCGCGGTCGACATGACCGACCGTACCCTCGCCACGACGATGGCCGGTCAGGCCGTCGCGATGCCCGTCGCCCTGGCGCCGACGGGGCTCACGGGCATGCAGCACGCCGACGGCGAGATCCTGGCGGCACGGGCGGCGGAGGCGGCGGGGGTGCCGTTCACGCTGTCGACGATGAGCATCTGCAGCATCGAGGACATCGCGGAGAACGTCAGCAAGCCGTTCTGGTTTCAGCTCTACTTCATGCGCGACCGCAGCTTCAACGACCGCCTCATCGACCGCGCGAAGGCGGCGGGCTGCTCGGCCCTGGTCCTGACGCTGGACCTCCAGATCCTCGGGCAGCGCCACAAGGACATCCGCAACGGCCTGTCGGCCCCGCCGCGGCTGACGCCGGGCACGGTCCTCGATCTCCTGACCAAGCCCCGCTGGTGCTGGTCCATGCTGCGCACGCAGCGCCGGACCTTCCGCAACATCGTGGGGCACGTGGACGGCGTGCGGGATACCCGCTCCATCTCGGCCTGGACGGCGGACCAGTTCGACCCGCGCCTGGACTGGGACGACGTACGGCGGATCCGCGACCGGTGGCAGGGTCCCCTGATCCTGAAGGGCATCCTGGACGTCGAGGATGCCGAGAGGGCGACCGCGACCGGGGCCGACGCGCTCATCGTCTCGAACCATGGCGGGCGGCAGCTCGACGGCGCGCCCTCGTCCATCGCCGCGCTTCCCGGAATCGCGGACGCGGTCGGCCGGCGCGTCGAGGTGCTGATGGACGGCGGGATCCGCTCGGGCCAGGACGTGCTGAAGGCCGTCGCCCTGGGCGCGAAGGGCGTGTTCATCGGCCGCGCCTTCCTCTACGGGCTCGGCGCCTACGGCCAGGCCGGCGTCGCCCGCTCCCTGGAGATCATCCGCACGGAACTCGACATGACGATGGCCCTGTGCGGCCATCGCGACATCCGCGCCGTCGACCGGTCGATCCTCTGGACGCCCTCAGCGCAGGAGACCCGGGAGGATGCGCCGCCCGTGCGGCGCATCGGGCCCTGACGGCGGGCGACCGCCGGTCCGATGCGGGCCTTCACGGTGTCGCGGTTCCCGATCCGAATCCCTCGCCAATCGCGCGTCGCCGCGGCCGAGGCGTCCAGCGCGGCACCGGGCCGGGCCCTCGCGCCGAGCCCGGGCCACAACGACAACGGCGCAGCGACCCGTGGGGTCGCTGCGCCGCTGGATCGGGCCGCCGAGGGGGGAAAGACGGCCTGCTGAATTCAATATGCCAGAAGAGCCGTCCGGGAGGTGCGCCCGAGCACATCCAAAAGGATGTGGCGCGGCAGCGACAGAGATCGGCCATCACCTGTGGACAGCGCGAAGCGCCCTCGATCCGTCAAGGTTCAGGAGCGAGCGTGATGCCCTCACCACCGATCCGACCCAGCCATGTTCGCCAGCCCGCACGCCTTCGTCCTGCACCATCGCGAGCGCCTCGCCGTGCTCGTCTCCTCGGCCCTGTTCCTCGCGGGCGCGCTGCCGCTGTTCTGGGCCATCGGCTGACCGTTCAGGCCCGCCGCGCTGACCGAGCGTCCGGGTACGCCGTCCCGGCGCCCCGCATCGTGTCCGGCCTATCGACGCCTTCGAAGCAGGGCGCCGCTCCGCTCGGAAGGCGTCGCGGCCCGGGGAGGCTCAACGCGGCTTCGCCGGTCCGCCCGGCGCCCAGCCGTGGGCCTGGATGGCCGTCGTCAGCTTGCCCTGCATCTCGGGCATCACCGACTGGATCCATTGCTGCATGCCCGCGAGCTGGATCTGAGCGAGCTGCGGCTGGGCCGCCGCGAGGCGCTTCCCGGCGGGGGTCGCGTAGAAGGCGGCGATGGCCTGCAACTCGTCCTTGTTCAGCACGGTGGCGAAACCGCGCGCCTGGATGTCGAGCAGCTCGTCGTAGTGTGCCGTGAGCGTCGGCATGACGACCTCCTGCACCAGCACCTGCGCCTTGTCGGGCTCCTTGATCCCGATCTGCTGCATCATGCCGATCATGGGGGCCGCCATCGAGCCGAGCGTCGCGGCGCGATCACCCTGCATCTGCGCGACGGTCTCCCGGGCAACCTTCAGCAGGGCCGGATCCGGCGCGGTCGTGGGCGCGGGCTTCGGGGCCGGTTGTGCCAGTGCCGCACCGATCGGGAAGGAGGTCAGGCACAAACCGACGACGAGGGCAGAGAAGCGCATGGCGGTCCCGTTCACGAGCGCCGCGCGGTCCTCAAGGCCGCGCGGCCGGTCCGGGTAGCTACCACAGCTCCGAACAGGATCGATGACAGCGCCGGATCGCCCGGCACCGCGTCGCGCGCGGCGGGCCCTGAACTCGGGGTGCCGATCAGCACCGAGATCCGGCGGTCGCGGGCTCATGGTGTCCGCATCGAGGAATGGGAGGACACCATGCGTCAAACGTTTCTGCGGACCGGCGGTGCGGCCGCGCTGGTCGCTCTGGCACTCTGCGCCACCCCGCCGGCCGCTCAGGCGCGCGGCATCGGCGTCGGCGGCGCCGTGGCGCTGGGCATCCTCGGCGGCGTCGTGGCCGGGAGCGCCATCGCGTCCGCCAACAGCGGGTACTACCCGGGTCGCCCCGTCTACGCCGCGCCCGACCCGTACGGCGCCTGCCACTTCGAGCGCCGCGCGTACATCGACCCGTACGGGTACGAGCACATTCGGCGGATCGAGGTCTGCGAGTAGGCCGAGCCCCGTCCCGGAGATCGCGGAACGGCGACCCGGCGTCGCCGCGCGCGGCCTCGCCCGCTAGGCCCGGCCTGATCGCAGGCGTGCGACCTCGCTCGGCCCGATCTCCAGGTAAAAGCGGATCGCATCGTCGACGAGTGCGTCGGGCGTGACACCCGCCGCCTTCGCGGCCCGAGCGACCTGGAGGCCGAGCGCGAGGTCGATCCGCAGGTCGGCGCCCCGGCTCGACGGCGCCGGTGCGGCGGTCGGGGCCGGTACGGGCGCGGCGCTGCTCCGCGACTCGAGCTTGCCGAGCTTCGCTTCGCGACGCCCCCTGTGGACGAGCGCGTCGGCGCGCTCGTTGAGGCGGTCGCCGGCATGCCCCCGGACCCAGGTCCACTTCACGTCCCGCGCCGCGTTCAGTTCGTCGAGGCGCTTCATGAGATCGACGTTCTTCACGTCACCCGTCGTCGAGCGCCAGCCCCGCGCCTTCCAGCCGCGCATCCACTCGGTCACCGACTTGACGACGTACTGGCTGTCGCACCGCATCTCGATCGCGGCCCCGGCGGGGAAATGCTCGAGGCCCTTGATCGCGGCCGTCAGTTCCATCCGGTTGTTGGTCGTGGTGCCGGGCTCCCCGCCGCACAGCTCGATCGTGCCGTCCGGGGCCGCGATGACGACGCCCCACCCCCCCGGCCCGGGGTTCGGGTCGCAACCGCCATCGGCATAAACGATCGTTCGCATCGTGGCGTCAGCCCTCTCGTACGGGTGGTCGGTGGACGGGCGCCATCGAGGCCCGACATCGGCCGACCGATGGTCGCCCCGGCCCGAGCCGGCATCGCCGGCGAGCGCGGCGGCACCTCTAGCACCGATCGCGCGCCGCGGCAGGGCCGGGTGAGGCGCGCGTCGGCGAGCGAGCGGTGTCCCGAAGGCCCGCGCCGACGGGCGGGCCCGGTGCTGGCGACGAAGGCGCATTCGTGTGAAACGCGCCGCACGGACGGAGATCGATGTGCGCCGGAATGGCTGAGGATGGGATTGCCGATTCGGGCCGCGCCTGGCGTCGGCTCGCCGCGGCGACGGCGCTCGGCACGGTCGGGGGCGTCGGCATGTGGTCGGTCGTCGTCGTGTTGCCCGCGGTTCAGGCCGAGTTCGGGGTCGATCGGGCGGCGGCCGCCCTGCCCTATACCCTCACGATGGTCGGCTTCGCGGTCGGCGGCCTCGTGATGGGCCGGCTCGCGGACCGCATCGGCATCGTGCCCCCGCTGCTCCTCGGCACCGTCTGCCTGGCCCTCGGCTACGGGCTCAGCGCCCTCGCGACGAACCTCTGGCAGTTCGCCCTCGTGCACGGCGTGCTCGTCGGGGCGCTCGGCAGCTCGGTCGCCTTCGGACCGCTGATGGCCGACGTGTCGCGCTGGTTCTGGCGCCGGCGAGGGCTCGCCGTCGCGCTTTGCGCGTCCGGCAATTACCTCGCGGGCACGCTCTGGCCGCCGGTGGTGGAGCGCGCGGTCCACGCGTACGGCTGGCGCGCGACGCAGGCCGGCATCGGCCTGTTCTGCCTCGTCGCCATGCTGCCCCTCGCGCTGCTGATGCGGGGCCGGCCGCCGCGGGCTTCGGTGACGCCCGCGGCCGGTCCTCAGGCCGTGACGACGCTGTCGCCCGCGGCGCTGCAGGGCCTCCTCGTCGTGGCCGGCACCGCGTGCTGCGTGGCGATGGCGATGCCGCAGGTCCACATCGTGGCGTACTGCAGCGATCTCGGGTACGGCGTCGCCCGCGGCGCGCAGATGCTGTCGCTGATGCTCGGTTTCGGCATCGTCAGCCGGGTCGCGTCGGGCTTCGTCGCCGACCGGATCGGCGGTCTCGCGACGCTGCTGGCCGGTGCGCTGCTGCAGGCGGCGGCGCTCGCGCTCTACCTCGCGTTCGACGACCTGACCTCGCTCTACGTGATCTCTGCCCTGTTCGGCCTGTTCCAGGGCGGCATCGTGCCGGCCTACGCGATCATCGTGCGCGAGTACCTCCCGGCCGAGGAGGCCGGGGCGCGGATCGGTGCGGTGCTGATGGCGACGCTGGCCGGCATGGCGCTCGGCGGCTGGCTCACGGGGGCGATCTTCGACGCCACCGGCTCCTACCGTGCGGCCTTCGTCAACGGGCTGGCCTGGAACGCCGTCAACGTGGCGATCGTGCTGTGGCTGATCCACTGCCGTCGGGCGCGCACGAGTCCGGCCGCGCTCTGAGGGCTCCGGACCCGCCCCCGGGATCTCGGGCCGTCCCGCCGGTCGCGGCTCCGCGCGCGTCTCACGCGTGCGCCTTCTCCGCGGGTCACGGCGCGGCCGATCCCGCCGCGGGGACGGGCGAGACGTCTGGCCGGAAGAACAGGCCCGCCTTCAGGCTGTCGCCGATGCGGTGCGCGCGCTCGATCAGGAGGGCGGCAGGTTCGGGCGGGAAATGGGCGGAGGCCGTCTCCCCGAACAGGTCGAGCCACCGCGCGAAGTGCTCGGGCTCGAGGCGGCCCAGCGCGAGATGCTTGCCGAACGGGTTGCCCTTGTAGCGGCCTGACTTGAAGAGGACCGAGGACCAGAACGCCCGGACGGTCTCCATGTGCCGGGGCCAGTCCGGGTCGGGGATCGCGGCCGCGAAGACGGGTCCGATCAGCGCATCGCCGCGCACGCGCCCGTAGAAGGCATCGAGAAAGCGGGCGAGGCTGGCTTCGTCGAGCGCGACATCGGGCATGATCGTGAGATGCCGGCAGACCCCGCTCTCTTCAAGGGGGATCGGACGGCCGCCGGATCGGCAGCCGGAGGGGACGACGCGCGTCAGGCCTCGGTCGACGCTGGGCGCGGCCGCCATTGACGGCGGTATCGCGCCAGAATAAATGATGGTCATAATTATTTTGGGCGATCGGCTGCGACGGGGCTCGGTGATGGACGCGCGATGGGTGATCGGGTTCGCCGGCTTGGCACTCGCGGCATGCTCGCCGGCCGAGACCGCCGTCACGCCGGAGCCGCCGCTGGTGCAGACCGTCGCGGTCGCGCCCGCCTCGGCGGCGGTGGCGCGCTACACCGGCGTGATCCGGGCGCGCACCGAGAGCAACCTCGGCTTCCGGGTCGGCGGCAAGATCTTCGAGCGCCTCGTCGACCCGGGCGACCACGTGCGCCTCGGCCAGCCCCTGATGCGGCTCGACCGGACCGACTTCACCCTGGCGCTCAACGCGGCCCGCGCCTCGGTCGAGGCGGCCCGCGCGCAGATGATCAAGGCCAGGGCCGACGAGGAGCGCAGCCGCAAGCTCGTCGGCGACGGGTGGACCTCCAAGCAGACCTACGACCAGAACAAGGCGGCCGCCGACGCGGCCATCGCCCAGTTCGCCAACGCCGAGGCGCAGGCGAGCCAGATCGCCAACCAGGCCGGCTATTCCGAGCTCCAGGCCGATGCCGACGGGGTCGTGATGGAGGTGCCGACCGAGCCGGGCCAAGTCGTCGCCGCCGGGCAGACGGTGGTGAAGCTCGCCCGCGACGGCGCGCGCGAGGCGGAGGTGTTCCTGCCGGAGGGGAGCCGGCAACGCGCGAAGGGCACGGCGTCGGCGACACTCTACGCCGAGGGCGAGACGACCTACCCGGCCAAGCTCCGGGAATTGTCGGCCACGGCCGATCCGGCGACCCGCACCTACCGCGCCCGCTACATCCTGTCGGGCGGGGGCGAGACCGCGCCCCTCGGGGCGACCGTGACGCTCCAGCTGATCCCTGCCCAGGGGCAGGCGCGGGCTTCGGTGTCCGTGCCGCTGGGGGCCCTGTTCGACCAGGGCGGCGGCTCGGCCGTCTGGCGCTACGACGCCGAGACCCAGACCGTCGCGGCGCAGCCCGTCACCGTCGCGCGCCTGTCGGAGGAGACCGCGGAAGTCGCCTCGGGCCTGACGCCCGGTGACCGGATCGTCGCGCTCGGCGCCCATCTGCTGAGAGCGGGCGAGAAGGTCCGTCAGGCCGACGCCAGCGTCGTGGAGGCCGGTCGATGAACGCCTCCGGCTTCAACCTCTCGGCCCTGGCGGTGCGCGAGCGCGCCGTCACGCTGTTCCTCCTGCTCGCCGTCACCGCGGCCGGGATCTTCGCCTTCGAGAAGCTCGGGCGCGCCGAGGACCCGACCTTCACGGTCAAGACCATGGCGGTCTCGGCCGCCTGGCCCGGCGCGACCACCGACGAGATGCAGCGGCAGGTCGCCGACCCGCTGGAGAAGCGGCTGCAGGAGCTCGTTTACTACGACCGCGTCGAGACGACCGTCCGCCCCGGCCTGATGCTGATGAAGGTCTTCTTCAAGGACAGCATGCCGCCGGCCCGGCTCCAGTCGGAATTCTACCAGGCGCGCAAGAAGCTCTCCGACCAGGCCTCCGGCCTGCCGCGCGGCGTGCTCGGGCCGCTGTTCAACGACGAGTTCTCGGACGTCTACTTCGCCCTCTACGCGCTCCAGGCCCAGGGGCTGCCGCACCGGCACCTCGTGCTCCGCGCGGAGGAGCTGCGCCAGCGGCTGCTGCGCGTGCCCGGCGTCGAGAAGATCAACATCCTCGGCGAGCAGGCGCAGAAGATCTTCGTCGAGGTGTCCTACCAGCGCCTCGCGACCCTGGGCATCACCGGCCAGCAGCTCCTGGCGGCGCTGGCCAACCAGAACGACGTGACGCCGGCCGGCTTCGTCGAGGCCGACGGCCCGCGGGTCTACCTGCGCCTCGACGGCGCCATCGACGGCCTCGACGCGATCCGCGACCTGCCGGTGGCGGCCGGCGACCGCAGCCTCAAGCTCGGCGACATCGCCGAGGTGAAACGCGGCTACGAGGACCCGAAGACGTTCGCGATCCGCAACGACGGCGCGCCGGCCCTGGTGCTCGGCCTCGTGATGAAGCCGGGCTTCAACGGACTCAGCCTGGGCGAGGCGCTGAACGCCGAGGAGGTCGCGATCCATCGCGACCTCCCGACCGGCATCACCTTCACGAAGATCACCGACCAGGCGAGGGTGATCGACGACGCCATCCACGAGTTCATGGTGAAGTTCTTCACCGCGCTCTCGGTGGTGATCTTCGTCAGCCTCGTGGCGCTCGGCTTCCGGGTCGGCATCGTGGTGGCGCTGGCGGTGCCGCTCACCCTCTCGGCCGTGTTCGTGGTGATGATGATCACCGGCCGCGACTTCGACCGCATCACGCTCGGCGCGCTCATCATCTCACTGGGCCTCCTCGTCGACGACGCCATCATCGCCATCGAGATGATGGTGGTGCGCATGGAGGAGGGCGCCGACCGGGTCTCGGCGGCGACCCATGCCTGGAGCGCCACCGCCGCGCCGATGCTGACCGGCACGATCGTCACCATCGCGGGCTTCCTGCCGGTGGGCTTCGCCGCCTCCACGGCGGGCGAGTATGCCGGCAACATCTTCTGGGTGGTGGCCTTCTCGCTGATCGTCTCGTGGGTCGTGGCCGTGACCTTCACGCCCTACCTCGGCGTCAAGCTCCTGCCGAACATCGAGACGGTCGAGGGCGGCCACGCCGCGATCTACGCCACGCGGAACTACCAGCGCCTGCGCCGGGTCGTGCGGCTCTCGGTCGACCACAAGTGGATGGCCGCAGGCATCACCGTGGCGCTGTTCGCCGCGGCCGTCGTCGGCATGGGCAAGGTCGAGAAGCAGTTCTTCCCGAACTCGGAGCGCTCCGAGCTCATCGTCGAGGTGACGCTGCCGACCGGGTCCGCCTTCGCGACCACCGAGGCCAGCGTCCGGAAGGTCGAGGCGGCCGTACGCGCGCTGCCCGAGGCGGGCGAGATCACGAGCTATATCGGCCAGGGCATGCCGCGCTTCGTGCTCTCGTTCGACCCGGAGCTGCCGGACCCCGCCTTCGCGCAGATCGTCGTCCAGACCGCCGATTCCCACACCCGCGACGTGCTGCGCGGCAAGGTGCGCAAGCTCGTGGACGACGGCCGCTTCCCCGAGGCGCGGGTGCGGGTGCTGCAGATCGTGTTCGGGCCGCCGGTGCGCTTCCCCGTCGCCTTCCGGGTGGTCGGGCCCGAGCTCACCGTCATCCGGGGCATCGCCGCCGAGGTGCGCGACGTGATGATGGCCAACCCCAACATGCGCCTCGTCCATCTCGACTGGGGCGACAGGACGCCGACCCTGCACCTCGCCCTCGACCAGGAGCGCCTGCGCCTGATCGGCCTGACGCCGAAGGAGGCCGGCCAGCAGTTGCAGAGCTACCTCAACGGGACGCCGGCGACCCAGGTCCGCGAGAACCTGCGCTCCGTGGACGTGCTCCTGCGCAGCCCCGGCCCCGAGCGCCGCTCGCTCGGCGACATCGGCGACCTGACGTTGGCCACGCGGGACGGGCGGCAGGTGCCGCTCTCGCAGGTCGCGCACCTGGAGAGCCGCAACGAGGACGCGGTGCTCAAGCGCTACAACCGCGAGACCTACATCCGCGTGCAGGGCGACGTGATCGACGGCAAGCAGCCGCCGGACATCCACGCGCAGATCGTCCCCGAACTCGCGGCCATCAAGGCGAGGCTGCCGCCCGGCTACCGCATCGACACGGCCGGCTCGGTGGAGGAGAGCGAGAAGGCGATGAAGGCGCTCGTCACGGTCTTCCCGCTGATGCTGATCGTGACCCTGACGGTCATCATGCTGCAGGTCCGCTCGTTCACCACGATGGTCATGGTGTTCGCGACCGCGCCGCTCGGCCTCGTCGGGGCGGTCCCGACGCTGCTCGTCTTCCACCAGCCCTTCGGCTTCAACGCGATCCTCGGCCTGATCGCGCTGTCCGGCATCCTGATGCGCAACACGCTGATCCTGGTGGACCAGATCCACCACGACCGCGCGGCGGGCCTGTCGGACTACGAGGCCATCGTCGAGTCGACGGTGCGGCGGGCCCGACCGGTGATCCTGACGGCCGCCGCCGCGATGCTCGCCTTCGTCCCGCTGACCCACTCGGTGTTCTGGGGGGCGCTGGCCTACGTGCTCATCGGCGGCGTCGGCGTCGGGACCCTGCTGACCCTGCTGTTCCTGCCGGCGCTCTACGCTCTCTGGTTCCGGGTGGCGCGGGACGCGCGCGCGCCGCGGACCGCACCCGGCCCCGCACCGGTGCCGGTGCCGGCCGAGCCCTGACTCGGCCGCACCCCACCGATGCCCCGCTCGGGGCATCCCGCGATCGCGCGCTCGGGTCCCGGGCGCGGGGTGCGTCGACCGGCCCGCGCTTCGCCCCCTCGCGCGGGCCGGTCGGCAGCCCTGAACGGCCGCCGCGGCGCGACCGCGACGCCGCTCTCCGCCCGGCCTCGGGCATCCGCGGGTCGCCGTCCCTTCAATAAATGACATCTCGCATCTATGTGAGGAGGCGGAGCGGAGGACGGTACGATGCCGAGGGTCTCGCAGGAGCAAGCCAAGCTGAATCGCCAGCGCGTGGTCGAGGTCGCCTCGGCCCTGTTCCGGGAGCGCGGCCTGCACGGTATCGGCGTCGTCGACATCATGGCGGCCGCGGGCCTGACCCATGGCGGCTTCTACGGTCAGTTCGCCAACAAGGATGCCCTCGCCGCGGAGGCGTTCGACGCGGCGATCAGCGCCGAGTACCGGGCCAACCTCGACGCCTTCATCGAGAATTACCTCTCTCTGGGGCATGTCCGCACGCCGGGGAGAGGCTGCCCCGTCGCGGCGCTGGTGAACGACGTCGGGCGCGAGCCGCCCGGAAGCGCCCTGCGGGCGCGGTTCACCCAGGGGGTCAAGGGACTCGCCGCCCTCATCGCGGACAGGCTGCCCAGAGCGTCGAAGGAACGCCGCCGGCAGCGCGCCCTGATCGCGCTGTCGACCATGGTGGGGGCGGTGGTGCTGGCCCGGGGCGTCGACGACGAGGCCCTGGCCGGTGAACTGCTCGAGGCGGCGCGCTCCACGATCCCGGGCTGAGCCGGTCCGAGGCGGCACCCGGCTCGGGCCGCCTCACCGCCGGGACAGGGACGGGCGATGCGACGGCCCCGGATGCCGCGACGGCGCGCGGCCCGCAGTCGGGCGGGCCGCGGGTTTCGGATCGACGGTGTCCGTCACGGCCGTCCGGCGCGTCCGGACGGAGGGCGCGGGCCGTCAGCCCTCCGCCTTGGCGAGGAAGTCGAAGTCGCAACCCTCCGGAGCCTGCGTGACGCTGCGCCGGTAGAGCGCCTTGTAGCCCCGGGCCGGAACCGGCGGCGGCCGGTGGTCGGCGAGCCGGCGGGCGATCTCGTCCTCCGCGACCAGGAGATCGACGCGCTTGTCCCGGATCGACAGGCGGATGCGGTCGCCGTCGCGCACCGCGGCCAGCGGTCCGCCCACCGCGGCCTCCGGGGCCACGTGGAGGACGATCGACCCGAAGGCCGTGCCCGACATCCGCGCGTCGGAGATGCGCACCATGTCCTTCACGCCCGCCTGCGCCAGCTTCTTGGGGATCGGCAGGTAGCCCGCCTCCGGCATGCCGGCCGCGTGCGGGCCGGCATTCTGCAGGACGAGGATGTCGCCGGGCGCCACGTCGAGCGCGGGGTCGTCGACGCGCGCCGACAGGTCCTCCAGGCCGGTGAACACCACCGCCCGGCCCTCCGACTCGAACAGGTCGGGCGTCGCCGCCGCGCGCTTGAAGATCGCCCCGTCGGGCGCGAGGCTGCCGGACAGGGCCACCAGGCCGCCGACCGGCGACACGGGATCCGCCGCGGTGCGGATGACCGCGCGGTCGACCCAGGACTCCGGCTCGTCCAGGCGCTCGGCGAGCGTCCGGCCCTCCACGTCCACGGTGTCGAGATGGAGGAGCGGGCGCAGTTCGCGCAGGAGCGCGCCCATGCCGCCGGCGGCGTGGAAATCCTCCATGTAGCCCTGCCCCACGGGCTTCAGGTCGACCAGCACCGGCGTCTCGTCGGAGATCTGGTTGAAGCGCTCGGGCGAGATCCGGACGCCGAGCCGCCCGGCGATGGCGGTGAGGTGCACGATGGCGTTGGTCGAGCCCGACACCGCCATCAGCACGCGGATCGCGTTCTCGACCGACTTCTGCGTGATCACCTGGGAGGGCCGGATCTGCGTCTCGATCAGCCGCACCGCCGCGCGGCCGGTCTCCTCGGCGGCCACCAGCCGGTCGGAATGCACCGCCGGGATCGCGGCGGTGCCCGGCAGCGACATGCCGAGCGCCTCGGCGATGCACGCCATGGTCGAGGCTGTGCCCATCACCGCGCAGGTGCCGGCCGTGACGGAGAGCCGACCCTCGACCTCGGCGATCTCCTCGGCGTCGACGGTGCCGGCCCGGTACTTGGCCCAGAAGCCCCGGCAATCCGTGCAGGCGCCGAGCCGCTGGCCCCGGTGGCGGCCGGTCGACATCGGGCCGGTGACGAGCTGGATCGCCGGCAGGTCGGCGGAGGCCGCGCCCATGAGCTGGGCCGGCACGGTCTTGTCGCAGCCGCCGATCAGCACCACCGCGTCCATCGGCTGGGCGCCGATCATCTCCTCGGTGTCCATGGCCATGAGGTTGCGGTACATCATGCTGGTCGGGTTGAGGAAAACCTCGCCGAGCGACACGGTCGGGAACGGCCGCGGCAGGGCGCCGGCCGCCAGCACGCCGCGGGAGACCGCCTCCACCAGCTCCGGCATGCCCCGGTGGCAGTTGTTGAAGCCCGACGGCGTCATGGCGATGCCGACCACCGGCTTATTCAGCAGGCCGACCGAGATGCCCATCGAGCGCGCGAAGGAGCGGCGCAGGTAGCGGGCGAAGTCGCGGTCGCCGTAGTTGGTCAGGCCGCGGTCGAAGCCGTGCGGTTCGTCGGTCATGGTCGTCTCCTCGCGTGGGCGGCCCGGGTTGCCCCGGCCGTCCGGTCTGTCTCAGCGGTCGCCGGGCTCCCGGCTCCCGGAGCGCGCGTCGAGCAGGTCCTCGCGCGCGTCGTCCCACCCCTGTCGTTCGCGCCGCGTTCCCGGCGGAGCGCCGCCGGATCGGTTGCGGCCGCCGACGGCATCGGGGTGCGGACAGGCATGTCCCAGTCCGGCGCCGATGACGAGGCCTCTCAAGGCATGGCCCATCGGATAGGTGTCCGAGAAGGGGCCGCGCGGGTTCCGGAGCGCGAAAAGCGCGGCCGCGTCACCGCGTCCGGTGCCGGGCCCCACGGCGGCGCCCGCGTTCCGCACGCTCCGTCCGGCGTTGCATCCGTAGCGGGACAGAGATCGCTCAGGCGGCGGGCGATCTGTAAGACGGTTCCGGCGTCGGCGGCCCCGGCGCTTCGCGGCAACGGGCTACCGGGTCACGTCATGGATTTGCGCAGAGCCGCGGTCGGGCTCACCCGTCAGGTGCGTGACGCCGTCCGCGGCCGGCCGGGCACCGTGTCACCGCGCGGCTCGACGGGGCGCGCGAGGACCGGGCTGTCGCGGCGATCGCTGGGCATCCTGCTCGTCCTCGCGGCGACGGTCGTCTGGCTGGCCGTCGCCCTCGTGCCCAACCTCCTCGGGAAGGGCGGAGCCCTGTGGGCGATCGTGCACGGCGCGTGCGTCCCCCACGCATTGCGCGGACAGGGCCCCGCACCGTGCAGCCTGGTCGACCTGGAGGGCGGGGTCGAGAAGGGATACGCCATCCTCAAAGACCTTCGCGGGCGGGCGCAGTTCCTCCTGATCCCGACGGCGCGCATCACCGGCATCGAGAGCCCCGTGCTCCTCCAGCCCGGCACGACGAACTACTTCGCAAAGGCGTGGCGCGCCCGAACCTTCGTGGAGGAGCGTCTCGGCCATCCGCTCGACCGGCGGGACGTCAGTCTCGCGGTGAATTCGCGGCTGCGGCGGACTCAGGGGCAGCTGCACATCCACATCGACTGCGTCCGCCAGGATGTCCGCGACACCCTCCGCCGCCTCGCACCCACGATCGGGGATCGCTGGGCCCCTCTCGCGGAGCCGCTGGTGGGTCGCCCGTACAGGGCGATGCGCGTGCTCGGCGAGGATCTCGGCACCGCGGACCCGTTCGACCTGCTGGCGCGCGACGACGGGGCGCGCTCGGCCATGGGCGAGCACGCCCTGGCTGTCGTGGGCGCTGAGTTTCCGGGCGCGAAGCCGGGCTTCGTGCTCCTGGACGGTCTGGTGACCAGCCGCTTCGGCAAGGCCTCCAACGGCGAGGTCGTGCAGGACCATACCTGCGCCGTGGCGGCGGAGCCCGCATCGAGCGGGCTTCGGCCACTGGAAGACTGACGCGGGCGGATCCGGCTTCCGCCGCGGGTCGGGTTGCGCGGTGCCGGCCGCGGGCCGCGTTCCGGCCGGCCCTCGCGTGAGCAACGTCGCGGCGGCCGGCAGCGGCGCGCCTGCGCGTAAGTCTTATAAATGACCTTAAATCTGCGCCGACGCCCGCAGCGGGGCGGGTAGCCCGAGACAAGGGCCGACTCTGACGCGTGCCAAGTCGACGATCATCCCGACGAGAGCGTCCGCGAGAGCCGGTCGCACTCCGCCCATCCGCCGCCGGTCCCCTCGCGCACGGGGCGTCTCGGTGCAGCCACCGGGGGCTCGGTACTCAGGTCATATATATGACACATGAATATTGACAGACCTTCTCGGGGGCGTATCCTCGATCCGACGCCGACGAGGTCGCGGACTTCGCAAGATCGGCGCGCGGACAGGTGAGGAGCGCCATGACGGCACGGAGCATCATCCGGCTCGTCGGGACGGTCGCGGTCCTATGGGGGGCGCTCGGCGCCGCCCGGGCCGAGGTCTCGACCGTGCGGCTCGCCAAGCAGTTCGGGATCTCCTACCTGCCGCTCACCGTGATGGAGGAGGAGGGCCTGCTCGAGAAGCAGGCCAAGCAGCGCGGGCTCGACGTCAAGGCCGAGTGGCTGCGCTTCACCGGCGGCTCGGGGATGAACGAGGCCCTGCTCTCCGGCAACCTCGACCTCGCCTCCGGCGGCGTCGGCCCGTTCCTGACGATCTGGGGCCGGACGCAGGGCAATCTCAAGGTCAAGGGCGTGGCGGCGCTGAACGCGATGCCGCTCTGGCTGGTCACCATCAACCCGGCGGTGAAGGCGATCACGGATTTCGGACCCCAGGACAAGATCGCCCTGCCGACCGCCAAGACCTCGATCCAGGCCATCACCCTGCAGATGGCCGCCGAGAAGGCCTTCGGGCCGGGCCAGCAGGCCAAGCTCGACCCGCTCACCGTCTCGATGGGGCATCCGGACGCGCAGACCGCCATGATGGGCGGCCGCTCCGAGATCACCGCCCATTTCGGCTCTCCGCCCTTCCAGGAGATGGAACTGAAGGACCCGCGCGCCCGCAAGGTGCTCGACAGCTACGACGTGATGGGCGGCCCCCACACCTTCAACCTCGTCTGGGCGACCAGCCGCTTCGTCACCGAGAACCCCAAGGTCACGGCGGCCTTCCGGGCGGCGCTGGAGGAGAGCCTCGCGCTGATCCGCGACGACCCGGCCCGGGCCGCCGCCCTGTGGATCAAGGCCGAGGGGGCGAAGATCTCGCCCGAGGAGGCCGTGGCCATCATCCGCGCGCCGCAGAACGCCTGGACCACCAAGCCCGAGCGGATGCTCGCCTACCTCGCGTACATGAACCGGGCCGGGCTGGTCTCGGCCAAGGCCGACAGCGAGAGCGAGCTGTTCTTCCCCGATCCGACCGCTGCCGGCGCCCCGAAGGAGGCCAACCGGTGACGGCTCCCGTCGGCCACGCGGCCGTCGACCCGGACGCAGGCGAGACGCTGCGGGTGCATGTCCGGCGCGGCGAGACCGTCGCGGACTACGCGGTGCCGCGCCGGGCCAACCAGACGGTGCTCGACGTCGTCACCGAGATCCAGCGCGACCAGGACCCGACCCTCGCCTACCGGTTCGCCTGCCGGGTCGGCATGTGCGGCTCCTGCGGCATGACGGTGAACGGGCGCCCGCGCTGGACCTGCCGCACCCGGGTCGCCGCCGTGGCGCCCGACGGAGAGCTTCTGCTGGAGCCCCTGCGCAACCTGCCGGTGGTGAAGGACCTCGCGGTCGACATGGAGCCCTTCTTCGAGAAGTGGCGCCGGGCCCACGGCTTCTTCGAGCCGGGCGAGAACCCGCCCGAGGATTTCGCGGTCGTGGAACCGGAATCCGCCGCGCGCCGGGAGGTCGATGCCGGCATCGAGTGCATCAATTGCGGCGTCTGCTACGCCGCCTGCGATCTGGTGACGTGGAACCCCGACTATCTCGGGCCGGCGGCCCTCAACCGGGCCTGGACGCTGGTCAACGACGTGCGCGACCGCGACCGGGATCGGCTCGCCGCGGTGGCGGGCGATGCCGGCTGCCACTCCTGCCACAGCCACATGAGCTGCACCGAGCATTGCCCGAAAGGCCTGAGCCCGACCTTCTCGATCGCGGGCCTCAAGCGCGAGACCGGCAAGGCGGCGCTGCGCCGGTTCTGGAGGCGCGGATGAGCCCGCTCCTGTACCTCGCCCAGCGCGGCACCGCGGCGATCCTGGCGGTCACGGTCGCGGTCCATCTCGGCACGATCCTCTACGCGGTGCGCGGCGGGCTCACGGCCGGCGAGATCCTGGGCCGGACGCAGGGCAACCTCGCCTTCCTGCTGTTCTACGCGGTCTTCGTCCTGGCCGCCGCGATCCACGCGCCGATCGGCCTGCGCAGCGTCCTGCGCGAGTGGACCGGCTGGCGCGGCCGCTCCCTCGACGTCGCCATGATCGCCCTCTCGGCCCTGCTCGCCGGGCTGGGCCTGCGGGCGGCACTCGCGGTGTACGCGGCATGAGGACCGCCCCGGGCACGGCCGGGCGGGCCGGCATCACCCGCGCGTCCCTGCGCCGGCCCGGCTTCGCCGCCGCGCTGATCCACCGGCTCTCGGGGATCGCCCTGGCGCTGTTCCTGCCGATGCACTTCATCGCGCTCGGCACCGCGCTCCAGGGTGCCGACCGGCTGGAGAGCTTCCTCGGCCTCACCCATAACGGCCTCGTCCGCACGGCCGAATGGGGCCTCGTCTGCGCGCTCGCCGTCCACATGGCGCTGGGGTTGCGCGTGCTCGCCATCGAGTGGCTGCGCTTCCGCGAGCGCAATGCCCGCGTCGTGGCGGGCTGTCTCGCGGCCGCCTTCGCGGTCGGCCTGCTGTTCCTCCTGAGCGGGGCCTGATCCCCCGACCGTCACCAGCGGAGACCCGCCATGGATCTCGACATCCGCGAATTCGAGGCCGTCTGCCGCGACCTCTACGTCCGCGCCCTGAAGATCCTGCCCCCCGACATCAAGGCGGGCTTCGCCGACCTGCAGCGGGCCGAGACCAGCGCCACCGGCCGCGCCATCCTCGACACGATGGTGGAGAACGTCGCGGTCGCGGAGCGCACGAAGAATATCCTCTGCCAGGATACCGGCATCCCGATCTACAACGTCGTGATCGGCGCCGACGTGCGCTTCGACGGCGCTGCGCTCAAGGCCGCGATCCGGCGCGGCTGCGAGCGGGCGACCAAGGACTTCTCCCTGCGCTCCTCGGTGGTCCACCCGATCACCCGCAGGAACGAGCAGACCTCCTGCGGCATCCGCGTGCCGATCATCCACGTCGACTTCGACGATCGGCCCGAGACCGTGGCGGTGGAGATGATCCCGAAGGGCTCGGGCTCCGAGAACGGCTCGTTCCTGCAGATGCTGCTGCCCTCGGACGGGATCGGCGCGGCCAAGCGCTTCGTCATCGACCGGGTGATCGAGCTCGGCGGCCGGGTCTGCCCGCCGACCATCGTGGGCGTCGGGCTCGGCGGCACCTCCGACCTGTGCATGCACCTCGCCAAGGTGGCGGCGACCCGGCCGCTGCGCTCAGTCTGCGCCGATCCCGAAGGCGCCCGGATCGAGGCCGAGCTGTCGCGGGCCGTGAACGAGCTCGGCATCGGCCCGCAGGGGCTCGGGGGCCGGTCGACGAGCTTCGCCGTCCATGTCGAGCTCGCCGCGACCCACATCACCCAGAACCCGGTCGCCGTGAACATCCAGTGCCACTCGGCCCGCCGCGCCCGCGCGACGCTCACGCCCGGCGGCATCGCGTTCGATTGAGGAGCAGACCGTGGCCCACCACGTCCTCGACATGCCGGCCACTGAGGCCGAGATCCGGGCGCTCCGGATCGGCGACACCGTCACCCTGCGGCGCTGGCTGTTCGGCATCCGCGACGCGACCCTGATCCACATGTTCGACCGGGACCGCCGCACCCGGCTCGACCTCGACGGCCACGCGGTGATCCACACCGCGCCGAACGTCCACCGCGTCCCGGTCTCCAACGCGGCGCCGGTCGGCTTCGCGCCGTTCTGCATCGGCACCACCACGTCGATGCGCATGGAGCGCTTCACCGACGCGCTGATGGAGCGCGAGGGCGTGCGCCTCATCGTCGGCAAGGGCGGCATGGGGCCGGCGACCCTCGACGCCTTCGCGCGGCGCGGCGGCGCCTACCTGGCAATCGTCGGCGGCGCGGCGGCGCTGGAGACCACCTGGATCGAGACCATCGTGGACGTCGACCTCGACGATCTCCATCCCGAGAGCCTGTGGCAGTTCGCGATCCGCGATTTCGGGCCGCTGCTGGTCGGCATGGATTCGCACGGCGGCTCGCTCTTCGCCGACGTGCAGCGCGACGTGGCCGCCCGGCGCGACGCCGTCATCGCCTCCCTCGAGGACGCCCGATGAGCCCCGAACAGGTCGAGACCGACATCCTGATCCTCGGCTCCGGCGGGGCCGGGCTGTTCGCGGCGCTCCACGCCAAGAAGGTCGCGCCGGACCTCGACGTCACCGTCGCGGTGAAGGGTCTGCTGGGGAAATGCGGCTGCACCCGCATGGTCCAGGGCGGCTACAACGTGGCGCTGGCGCCGGGCGACTCGGTCGAGCGGCACTTCATGGACACGATCGAGGGCGGCAAGTGGCTGAACGACCAGGGACTCGCCTGGACGCTCGTCACCGAGGCGCAGGTGCGGATCCGCGAGCTGGAGACCGAGCTCGGCTGCTTCTTCGACCGCAACCCGGACGGCAGCGTCCACCAGAAGGCCTTCGCCGGCCAGACCTTCGACCGGACGGTGCACAAGGGCGACCTCACCGGCATCGAGATCATCAACCGCCTGTCCGAGCAGGTCTGGCGCCGGGACGTGCGCCGCCTGGAGGACCACCGCGCCCTGGAGCTGATCCCGGCCCGGGACGAATCGGGGCTGGCGGGCGTGCTGATGCTCGACATGCGCACCGGCGAGCCGAAGCTGGTGCGGGCGAAGGCCGTGCTGCTCGCCACCGGCGGCGGGCCGACCATGTACAAGTACCACACGCCGTCCGGCGACAAGTCCTGCGACGGGCTCGCCATGGCTCTGCGCGCCGGGCTGCCGTTGCGCGACATGGAGATGGTGCAGTTCCACCCGACCGGGCTGCTCGCCGGCGCCGGCACCCGCATGACCGGGACGGTGCTGGAGGAGGGCCTGCGCGGGGCCGGCGGCTGGCTCCTCGACTCCACCGGCCAGCGCTTCATGGAGGCCTACGACCCGCGGGCCGAGCGCGCGACCCGGGACGTGGTCAGCCGCTCGATCATGCGGCGGCTGCGCGAGGGCTTCGCCACGCCGAGCGGGGGCGTCCACATCCAGATGAGCCATCTCGGCCCCGAGGACGTGCGCCGCCGGTTCAAGGGCATGGTCGAGCGCTGCGCCGATTGCGGCTTCGACCTCGCGGGCGGGCTCGTCGAGGTCATCCCCACGGCCCACTACATGATGGGCGGCCTCCAGTTCGCGGTCGATTGCACCACCGCGCTGCCGCGCATTTACGCTGCCGGCGAGGATACCGGCGGCGTCCACGGGGCGAACCGTCTGGGTGGCAACGGCGTCGCGAACTCCACGGTGTTCGGGGGGCTGGCCGGCCAGTCCATGGCGCGGGCCGTGACGCGCGAGGGCCGCCTCGCCGAGCCGGATCCCGCCGCCATCGAGGCGGGCCTCGCCCGCGCCTACGGCCCGCTCGGCCGGCCGGCGGAGTCGCTGCCGGAGATCCGCGAGGCGCTCTACGAGACGATGTGGGCCGATGTCGGCATCCTGCGGGACGCGGCCGGGCTGACCCGGGCGCTCGCCACCCTCGACGGGCTCTCCGACGCGGTCGCCCGGGCCGGCGCGCCGGACGGCGACCGCCGCTACGCGCTCACCTGGATGGACCGGCTGAACCTCGAGAACCTCGTGCTGGTCTCGCAGGCGGTCGCCCGGGCGGCGCTCGCCCGCACCGACAGCCGCGGCGCCCATTTCCGCGAGGATTTCCCGGAGGCCTCGGACCTCGCGACCTCGCACTTCACCGTGGTGCGCCAGCGCGGCGGGGCGCTCGACCTCGCGATGGAGCCGGTGCACTTCACGCATGTGCGGCCCGGCGGCTCGCTCCTCGACGCCGCCGCCTGAGGAGAGCCCGTCCATGCAGACCCTGCGCGGCGCCGACATCGTGGCCCGGACCTTGGAGGCGCTCGGCGTCACCCGGATCTTCACCCTGTCGGGCAACCACATCATGCCGGTCTTCGACGCCCTGCTGGAGACCGGGATCGGCCTCGTCCACACCCGCCAGGAGGCGGCCTGCGTCCACATGGCCGACGCCTGGGGCCGGCTGACCGGCGAGGTCGGCGTCGCCCTGGTGACCGGTGGGCAGGGCCACACCAACGGCGCGGCGGCGCTCACCACGGCGCTCGCGGCCGAGTCGCCCGTGCTGCTGCTCTCGGGCCATGCGGGCCTGTCGGAGCTCGGGCGCGGCGCCTTCCAGGAACTGGCCCAGGCCGACATCGCCCGGCCGATGACCAAGGCTGCCTGGACCGCCGGGTCGGTCGCCGCCCTCGGGCCGGACCTCGCCCGGGCCTTCCGGATCGCCCGGGAGGGGCGGCCCGGCCCGGTCCATCTCAGCCTGCCGGTCGACCTGCTGGAGGCGGCCGTCCCCGCCGCCTCGGTGCGGATCCCGGACCGCGCAGCGGCCGCCATCCGGTCCGCCGAGCCGGCGCCGGATCTCGTGGCCGACCTCCTCGCCGCTCTCGCGGGGGCGGAACGGCCGCTGATCGCCTGCGGCCCGGCGCTGTGCGACGCCTCCGGCCGGGCTGCCATGGCAACGCTTGAGGAAACCCTCGGCCTTCCGGTCGTCGGCATGGAGAGCCCGCGCGGGGTCAACGATCCGGCGCTCGGCGCCTTCGCCGAGGTCCTGGCGCGGACCGATCTCCTCGTGCTCCTCGGCAAGCCGCTCGACTTCACCCTGCGCTTCGGCGCGGCGCCCGCCCTCGCGCCCGACTGCCGCTTCGCCGTCGTCGATCCCGATCCGGCGCTGCTGGCCCGCGCGCCGGCCGACCGCCTCGCGGTCTCGGGGCTCGCCGATCCGCGGCCGGTGCTGGCGGCGCTGACCGCGTGCGCCACCGCCCTCCCCCGCCGGGACGCCTGGCACCGGGAGGCGCGGGCCGCCCTCGCCTACCGGCCGCCCGCCTGGGCGGATTTCCACGGGACGGGTCAGCGCCTGCACCCGGTGGAGCTGTGCCGGGCGGTCGACGCCTTCCTGGAACGCCACCCCGACGGCACGCTGATCTGCGACGGCGGCGAGATCGGGCAATGGCCCCAGGCCCTGGTCCGCGGCGGGCGCCGGCTGATCAACGGCGTCTCGGGCACGATCGGCGCGTCGATCCCCTTCGCGATAGCCGCCGCACTGGAGCGGCCCGGCGCCCCGGTGGTCGCGGTGCTGGGCGACGGCACCTTCGGCTTCCACATGGCCGAGTTCGACACCGCCGCGCGCTACCGGATCCCGTTCATCGCGGTGGTCGGCAACGACGCGCGCTGGAACGCCGAGCACCAGATCCAGCTGCGCAGCTACGGCCCCGAGCGGACGCGCCACTGCGACCTGCTCCCGACCCGCTACGACGCGGTCGTCCAGGCCCTCGGCGGCTTCGGGGCGCTGGTGACCGAGGCGGCCGAACTTCCGGCGGCGCTGGAGGCGGCCCAGGCCAGCGGCCTGCCAGCCTGCATCAACGTGATGATCGCGAGCGTGGCGGCGCCGGTGATCCGCCGCCCCGGCTGAGGGGGCGAGCACGATACATGACGGCGACGCCGTCTTGCCGAATGAGGCGCGGGTCCCCTCTCCCGGGCGGGAGAGGGACAGGGTGAGGGATGAGACCTATCCGGACGAGGCGCGCCCCGTAGGCGGTTCGAGGGCGGGCTTAATCCTGAACCTTCTCATCCCTCACCCCAACCCTCTCCCGCTCGGGAGAGGGGGCAGGTCGCGCCCGCCACGTGCGCCGGCGCGACGGTCGCGGACCTTGGGCTCATGGAGGGGAATCATGCGCAGACGCGACGTTCTGGCGGGGGCCGCGGCGCTCCTGGCGAGTCCCGTCCCGGGGCGGGCCGACGAGGTCGGCGCGGTGGCGATCGCCCGCCAGCCGAGCCTCGGCCACCTGCCGCTGATGCTGATGGAGGAGCAGGGCCTGCTCCAGAAGGCCGCGGCCGCCCGCGGCGTGGCGGGGCTCCAGGCGCGCTACCTCACCCTCGCGGGTGGGGCGGCGATGAACGACGCCCTGCTCTCCGGGACGATCCAGTTCGCGGCCGGCGGCGTGCCGCCCCTCGTGCTGCTCTGGTCGAAGACCGAGGGCACCGCCATGGCGGTGAAGGGCGTGGCGGCGATGAACAGCATGCCGCTCCTGATGAACACCAGCAATCCGAAGGTGCACCGGCTCGCCGACTTCACCGACCGGGACAAGATCGCGCTCCCCGCCGTGAAGGTCTCGGTCCAGGCGATGTTCCTGCAGATGGCTGCCGAGAAGGAGCTCGGCGCAGGCCGCCGCACCGACCTCGACCGGCTCACCGTCACCCTCTCCCATCCCGACGGCATGGCGGCGCTCCTCGGGGGCAGCGAGGTGACAGCCCACTTCACCGCCGCGCCGATCCAGGAGCTGGAGCTGCGCCGGCCCGGCATCCGGACGGTGCTGAACAGCTTCGACGTGCTGGGCGAACCCTCGACCTTCAACGTCGTCTGGGCGTCCTCGGCCTTCGCGGGCGCCAACCCGCGGGTCGTCGCGGCCTTCGGCGCCGCCCTGGACGAGGCGCTCGCCGCGATCACGGCCGATCCGTCGGAGGCGGCGCGCGCCTACGTGCGGCTCGCCCGGGACGGGAGCGATGTCGGGCTGATCACCGAGATCCTGAAGGACCCGCAGGTCTCCTTCACGGCGACGCCCCGGGCGGTCGGAAAGGTCGCCGACTTCATGGCCCGCACCGGCACGATCCGTCGCCGGCCGGAGAGCTGGAAGGACCTGTTCTTCGCGGGCGTCCACGACAAGGCGGGCAGCTGACGCCCCACCGGCCGCGCTCAGTTCTGGAGCAGGCCGGGCAGCGCCAGGGCCGTCGTGGTCAGGCCGATCGCGGCGAGCAGCGCGAGGACGAGCGTGCGGAAGCGGCGCTGGTCGATCCGGGCGAACAGCGAGAGCCCGGCGAGCACGCTCACCAGCACCACCGGCAGCGCCAGGGCGAGGTCGCCGACGAGTTCGGGCGGCAGCGGATCGAGATAGAGGAGGATCGTCAGGGCCCAGACCTGCATCACCAGGGTGAAGGACTGGTAGACCGCCCGCTGGGTGCGCGGATCCCAGCCGCGCACGAGGCTCCAGGCCGTCGGCAGGGCGCCGGACAGGCCCGCGATGCCCCCCAGCACGCCGCCGAGGAAGCCGATCGCGCCGTCGCTCCAGCGATTGCCGAAGCCGACCCGGTAATCGGCGCGCAGCAGGGCGACGCCGCCGCTGTAGAGGACCAGGAAGGCGCCGATCGCGACCTTGATGAAGCGCGGATCGAGATCGTGCAGCAGGTGGATGCCGATCGGCGCGCCGACGAGGCCCGGCAGGATCATCGCGAAGGCGGTGCCCCGCGGCGGCCAGGTCCGCAGGCGCAGGATCGAGATCACCTGCGAGAGGATGCTGCAGACGAGGACCAGGGCGGTCGCCTCCACGGGCGTGCGGATCGACAGCAGCGTGCCGGAGGCGATCAGCGCGAAGGCGAAGCCCGTCAGGCCCGAGATCACGCCGGCGCAGCCGACGCAGAGGACGAGGAGGAGCGTCTCGTTCACCGGGGGCGCCCGGCCCGGCCGATGCCATCCGCGCGCGCACCCGCCATTCTCGTCCTCCCGGCCCGCGTCCCGCCGGGGCGGGCTCTATTTCCATGTATCTTATATAAGACCGGTCCGACTGGGCAAGGCGCATGCCTCTGCGGCGCGACAGGGCTGCCCATCCGGATCCGGCCCGCGACCTCCCATCGCCACAGAGGACGATGAAGGCGCTCGGTGCCGTCCCCGAACCAGTGAAATCACCCGCACCCCGCGATCACCCGTTGACGCCGGCCATCTCATTGGTCTTATATAAGACCAGTCGCCGCCGAGAAGCCGACGACGCAGATCAGGAGGACCGCATGAGCAGCCACGCCGCGTCCGGCGAAGGGCATCGCGAAGGGCGCCGCAAGCCGCATCTTCTCGCCCATTCCCCCCAGGACAACGTCGCCGTCGCGGTGATCGAGGGCCTGAGCGCGAGCACCGACGCCTTCGGGGTGGTCACCGAGAACGACAGCACCTTCGAGGTCCATGTCCGCCACGACATCCCGATCGGCCACAAGGTCGCGCTCACCGACCTGAAGGCCGGCGACACGGCGATCAAGTACGGCCAGGACATCGGCAAGGTCATCAAGGACGTCGCCAAGGGCGAGCACGTCCACGTCCACAACGTCAAGACGAAGCGCTGGTGAGGTGACGATGTTCAAGGAAGCCGCTCAGCTCGAACACGAGATCGCCACCCCCTTCGTCGGCGGTGCGCCCGATCAGTTCGCCACCAAGGCGCTCGCGACCGGGCGCGCCTCGGAGAACTACACCTCCGCCACCTTCATGGGCTGGCGCCGGGAGAACGGCCGGGTCGGCGTGCGCAACCACGTCGTGCTCCTGCCGCTGGACGACCTGTCCAACGCCGCCTGCGAGGCGGTCGCCAACAATGTGAAGGGCACGATGGCGCTGCCCCACGCCTACGGGCGGCTCCAGTTCGGCGAGGATCTGGACCTCCACTTCCGCACCCTGATCGGCATCGGCTCGAACCCGAACGTCGCCGCCGTCGTGGTGATCGGCATCGAGGACCAGTGGACCAACCGCGTGGTCGAGGGCATCGCCAGGACCGGCAAGCCGGTCGTCGGCTTCGGCATCGAGGGCCACGGCGACATCGCGATCGTCGCCAAGGCGAGCTACCAGGCCAAGCGCTTCGTGCAGTGGGCCACCGAGCTCCAGCGCGAGGAATGCCCGATCGCCGACCTCTGGGTCTCGACCAAGTGCGGCGAGTCCGACACCACCACCGGCCTCGCCTCCTGCCCCACCGTCGGCAACATGTACGACAAGCTGATCCCGCACGGGATCTACGGGGTGTTCGGCGAGACCTCGGAGATCACCGGCGCGGAGCACCTCTGTCGCGAGCGGGCGATCAGCCCGGAAGTCTCCGACAAGTGGTACACGATGTGGAAGGCCTACCAGGACGACGTGATCGAGGCCCACAAGACCGACGATCTCTCGGACTCGCAGCCGACCAAGGGCAACATCGCGGGCGGCCTCACCACGATCGAGGAGAAGGCGCTCGGCAACCTCGAGAAGATCGGCCACGAGTGCCGCTTCATCGACGCGCTGCAGCCCGCGGAGGCGCCCGCCAAGGGGCCCGGCCTGTACTTCATGGACACGTCCTCGGCGGCAGCCGAGTGCGTCACCCTGATGGCGGCGGCCGGCTACGTGGTGCACACCTTCCCGACCGGCCAGGGCAACGTCATCGGCAACCCGATCGTCCCGGTGATCAAGATCACCGGCAATCCCCGGACCGTGCGGACCATGGGCGAGCATATCGACGTCGACGTCTCGGGTGTGCTCACCCGTGAGATGACGATCCCGCAGGCCGGCGACGCGCTGATCGACATGGTGGTGCGCACCGCCAACGGCCGGCTCACGGCGGCCGAGTCCCTCGGCCACCGGGAATTCGTGATGACGAAGCTCTACCGCAGCGCCTGACGCACAAGTCCCCCGCCCGCGGACCGCGATCCGGTCCGCGGGTGCAGCCCCGACGCCACGGGGTCAGGACCACGCCGGAGCGCGCGACCGCGGGCGAAACCGCGGCGGCCTCCGTCCCGTCATTCTGGAGGAACGCATGAGGCTGCTTCGGTCGATCTACGGCCAGGTCCTGCTCGGCATCGCGCTGGGCATCGCGGTCGGGGTGGTGGCCCCCGATTTCGCCGTGGGCTGCAAGATCCTCGGCGACATGTTCATCAACCTGATCAAGATGATCGTCGCCCCCGTCATCTTCTGCACGGTCGTGGTCGGCATCGCGCATGTCGGCGACATGAAGAGCGTCGGCCGGATGGGCCTGAAGACCATCCTGTACTTCGAGGTCGCCACGACGGTGGCGCTCGCCGCGGGCCTCCTGTTCGTCAACCTGCTGCGGCCGGGCGACGGCGTGAACGCCACGGTCGACAGCCTCGACGCCAAGCTCGTGGCCGGCATCGCCGGCAAGGCCCACGCGCAGTCGCCGATGGAGATCGTCGCCAACATCATCCCCCACAGCGCGGTCGACGCCTTCGCCAAGGGCGACCTGATCCAGGTGATGTTCTTCTCGGTGCTGGTCGGCATGGGGCTCGCGATGCTGGGCCGGCGCGGCGAGTTCCCGCTCAAGGTGGTCCACGCCTTCGGCGACGTGCTGATGAAGGTCGTCGGCCTGATCATGCACTTCGCGCCGATCGGCGCCTTCGGGGCGATGGCGTTCACCATCGGCAAGTTCGGGCTCGGCATCCTCGCCCAGTACGGGATGCTGATCGTCTCCCTCTACCTGACCTTCATCGTGTTCATCGCGGTCTTCCTCGGCGGCGTGATGCGGTTCTACGTCGGCCTGAGCCTGTGGAAGCTGTTCCGCTACAGTCGCGAGGAGCTGTTCATCCTGCTCGGCACCACGAGTTCGGAATCGGTGCTGCCGCGGATCATGGCCAAGCTCAACGGCCTCGGGGTCGACAAGAGCGTCACCGGCCTCGTGATGCCCGCCGGCCTGTCCTTCAACATGGACGGCTCGTGCATCTACCTGACCATGGCGATCGGCTTCATCGCCCAGGCCCTCAACGTGCCGCTGACCTGGGAGCAGGAGCTCGGCATCCTCGCCATCGCGCTGGTGACCTCGAAGGGCGTGGCGGGCGTGGCCGGCGCCATCCTGTTCGTGCTCGCCGCGACGCTCCAGGCCTCGCAGCTCCTGCCGGTGGCGGGCATCGCCCTGATCATCGGGGTGGACCGCATCCTGAACGAGCTGCGCTGCGTGACCAACGCGGTCGGCAACATGGTGGCGACCCTCGTGATCGCCCGCTGGGAGGGCAAGATCGACCTCGCCCACGCCCGGGCGGTGCTCGACGGCCGCATCACCCCGAACCTCGACCTCCTCGACGACGAGGACGAGGCGGCGGACGCGATCCCCGCCCGCGAGCCGGCGGCGGCCTTGCGCCGCCCCCTCCCCGCTGCCGTGCCGGCGACCTGAGAAGGATCCTCCATGCCCAAGGTCATCATCAGCGAGTTCATGGACGAGGCCGCGATCGCGGCCGAGCTCGCCGGCCTCGACGTGCAGTACGATCCCGGCCTCGTCGACCGGCCCGGGGACCTCGCCGCCGCCGTGGCCCGGGCCGACGCCCTGATCGTGCGCAACCGGACGCAGGTCCGCGGCCCCCTGCTCGACGCCGCCCGCGACCTCAAGGTCGTCGGACGCCTCGGGGTCGGCCTCGACAACATCGACGTCCCGGCCTGCCGGGCGCGCGGCATCGCCGTCTACCCGGCCACCGGCGCCAACGACGGCGCGGTCGCCGAGTACGTGGTCGCCACCGCGATGCTGCTCCTGCGCGGCGCCTACGGGGCGAGCGCCGCCGTCGCCGCCGGCACGTGGCCGCGCAACGCGCTGATGGGCCGCGAGATCGCCGGCAAGCGCCTCGGCCTCGTCGGCTTCGGGTCGATCGCCCGCGAGACCGCCCGGAGGGCGGCGGCCCTCGGCATGACGGTCGCCGCCCACGACCCCTTCGTGGCCGAGGGCGACCCGGCCTGGAACCCGGCCACCGGACCCGTGCAGCGGCAGGCGCTCGACGCGCTGATCGCGCAGAGCGACGTGCTCTCGCTGCACGTGCCGCTCACCGATCAGACCCGCGGACTGATCGACGCGGCGGCGCTGGCGCGGATGCCGAAGGGCGCGATCCTGATCAACGCGGCGAGGGGCGGGGTGGTGGACGAGGCGGCCGTGGCGCAAGCCCTGCGCTCCGGCCATCTCGGCGGCGCGGCGCTGGACGTGTTCGACCGCGAGCCCCTCGACGCGGCGGCGGGCGCCGTGTTCGCGGACGTGCCGAACCTGATCCTCACGCCGCACATCGCCGGGGTGACGCAGGAATCGAACGTGCGCGTCTCCGCCGTCACGGCCGCGGCCGTCCGCCGCCATCTCACGGAGCGCTGAGCCGATGCCGAACCTGACCCTGTCGGAGGCCGAGGCCCTCGCCGCCGACGCCCTCGTCCGCTGCGGCACGGCCGAGGCCGCGGCCCGGAGCGTCGCCCGCGCCCTGGTCGGCGCCGAGGCGGACGGGCTCAAGGGCCACGGCCTGTCGCGGGTCGCGCCCTACGCCGCGCAGGTGCGTGCCGGCAAGGTCGCGGGCGACGCGGTCCCGCTTGCGTCGCGCCCGCGGCCGGGCCTGCTCGCGATCGACGCCGCCCACGGCTTCGCCTACCCGGCGATCGATCTCGCCCTGGAGGCGCTGCCGGACGTCGCGCGCCAGCAGGGCGTGGCGGCGGCGGGCATCCGCCGCTCGCACCATTGCGGCGCGGCCGGCCGGCCGGTCGAGGCCCTGGCCGAGCAGGGCTGCGTCGCCCTGCTCTTCGCCAACACGCCCGCCGCGATGGCCCCCTGGGGTGGGCGTCAGGCGGTGCTCGGCACCAACCCGCTGGCCTTCGCCTGCCCGCTGCCGGGCCGCGCGCCGATCGTGGTCGACCTCGCGCTGTCGAAGGTGGCCCGCGCCAACATCGTCGGGGCGGCCAAGCGCGGCGAGCCGATCCCCGAGGGCTGGGCCCTCGACGCGGAGGGACGCCCGACGACCGACGCCACGGCCGCCCTCGACGGCACCATGGTGCCGCTGGGCGACGCCAAGGGGACGGCGCTCGCCCTGATGGTCGAGCTGCTGGCCGCCGGGCTCGTCGGCGCGCGCTTCGCCGGCGAAGCCTCCTCGTTCCTCGACGCCGCGGGCGACCCGCCGGGGACCGGCCAGCTGATCCTCGCCCTCGACGCTTCGGCGCTCAGCCCGGACGCGCCGGAGCGCTTCGCGGCGCTGGCCGGCGCGATCGAGGCGCAGGACGGCGCCCGGCTCCCGGGCAGCCGCCGGCTCGGGCTCCGCCGCCGGGCCGCCGAGGCGGGCCTCGACGTGGCCGAAGCCCTCGTGGCCGAGATCCGGGCGCTTTGAGGCGTAACGCCTGTGCGGAGGAAGAACCCGTGATTGCTCCCGTCGGCAGGGCGACGTAAGCGAGAGGAGGGAGAGGTGCTGGACACAACCTTCGACGCTCTACCCACGGATGGGGCTCTGCGTCGTCACGCGATGGAACGGTCAGGCGAAGGGCAGGCAGGTTCGGGGCGCGCAGACTCGGGACGCGCCGGCGCGGTCGGCTTCCGCCCGCTCTACCGGCAGGTCTACGACACGCTGCTGAAGCGCCTGGCCGACGCGGTCTGGCAGCCCGGCCAGATCCTTCCGAGCGAGGGGCAGCTCGCCGCCGAGCTGGGCGTCAGCCAGGGGACGGTGCGCAAGGCCCTCGACGCGCTCACCGCCGACAGCCTGCTGGTGCGCCGCCAGGGCCGCGGGACGTTCGTGGCCGACCACGACGACAAGCAGAGCGTCTTCCGCTTCCTGAAGCTGCGGCCGGACGGCGACGGCTCCGGCATGCCCACGAGCCGGGTCACGGGGATCGCGGAGGCGGCCGCCAGCGCCGACGAGCGCGGGCGGCTCGACCTCGTGCGGTCCGCCCGCGTGGTCCGGATCGAGCGCGTGCGCGCCGTCGACGCCAAGCTGTGCGTGGTCGAGACGATCAGCGTGCCCGCCGGCCTGTTCCCGGGCATCGCCCAGATCGAGCTGCCGAACACCCTCTACAGCCTCTACGCCACCCGCTACGGCATCACGATCGCCACCGCCAACGAGCGCCTGAAGGCCGTGGCGATCGGGCCCCGCGAGGCCGAGCTGCTCCAGGTGCCCGCCGGAACCCCCGCCCTCGAGATCGACCGCGTCGCCATCGACCTCGAGGAGCGGCCGGTCGAGTGGCGCCTCTCGACCTGCCTGACGCAGGACATCCACTACCTCTCGGTCCTTCGCTGACCGGGATCCCCCGACGCGCCGCCCCGCAGTCGAAGGCGGGGCGCGCCGAACCGGACCTCCGCTGCCACAGCCTGAACGGGGAGCGCGCGATGACCGATCGCGGAAGACGGGACTTCATGCGGCTGAGCGCTCTCGGCGCCCTCGCCGCGCTCGGGGGCGTGCCGCGCGCACGGGCGGCCGACGGGGGGACGCTGCCCTTCGGCAACGGCGAGCGGCCGCTCGTGGCCTATCCGGGCAAGCGGCCGCTCCTGCAGATGACCGCGCGCCCGCCGCAGCTGGAGACGCCGTTCGCGGTCTTCGACGGCGGCGCGATCACGCCGAACGACGCGTTCTTCGTCCGCTACCACCTCGCCGACATCCCGACCGAGATCGACCCGCAGGCCTTCCGCGTCGCCGTGACCGGGCAGGTCGAGCGCCCGCTGTCCCTGTCGCTCGCCGACCTCAAGGCGATGCCCCAGACCGAGATCGTCGCGGTCAACCAGTGCTCGGGCAATTCCCGCGGCTTCTTCGAGCCGCGCATCGCCGGCGGCCAGCTCGCCAACGGCGCCATGGGCTGCGCCCGCTGGACCGGCGTGCCGCTCAAGACGGTGCTCGGCCGGGCCGGCGTGAAGGCCGGCGCCGTGCAGGTCGCCTTCGACGGCCTCGACGGGCCGGTCCTGCCCGAGACGCCGGACTTCGCCAAGGCGCTGACCCTCGACCACGCCCAGGACGGCGCGGTGCTGATCGCCTGGGGCATGAACGGGCAGGACCTGCCCTGGCTCAACGGCTTCCCGCTCCGCCTCGTGGTGCCGGGCTACTACGGCACCTACTGGGTCAAGCACCTCGACAGCATCGCCGTCCTCGATCACCCCTTCGAGGGCTTCTGGATGAAGACGGCCTACCGCATCCCCGACAATCCCTGCGCCTGCACCGAGCCCGGCAAGGCGCCGGACAGGACCGTCCCGATCGGCCGCCTCAACGTCCGCTCCTTCCTGACGAACCTGACCGACGGCGCGCCGGTGAAGGCGGGTCCGGTCGCCCTGCGGGGCATCGCGTTCGACGGCGGCTCGGGCATCCGGGACGTCGCGGTCTCGGCCGACGACGGCCGGACCTGGAGCGCGGCCCGGCTCGGCCAGGATCTCGGCCCCTACGCCTTCCGCACCTGGACCGCGGAGGTCGATCTCGCGCCGGGCGTGCACGCCCTGCGCGTGCGGGCCACGGGCAACGACGGCGCGACCCAGCCGATGGAGCCGCGCTGGAACCCCGCCGGCTACATGCGCAACGTCGTCGAGACGACCCGCGTGCGCGCGGCCTAGAGGGAGGATCGGCATGTTCAGCACCCGCCCACCCCGCGCGTCGGTCGTCGCGATCGCCGCCGCGCTGGCCGCGACACCCGCGCTGGCCGCGCCCGAGACCTACGCGCTGCCGGAGCCGACGGCGCAGTTCCGGCCGGCCCCGGATGCCGCGCACGCGGCCGGCTTCCAGGCCGCGCAGGCGAACTGCCTGACCTGCCACTCGGCCGACTACGTCGCCATGCAGCCGCCCCGGAAGGGGCAGGCGTTCTGGGACGCCGAGGTCGCCAAGATGATCAAGGTCTACCGGGCGCCGATCACGGAGGAGCAGGCCCGGGCCATCGCCGGCTATCTCGGCGCGGCCTACTGAGCGCCGAGACCGGGCAGGAGGCCGCGCGATGACCGTCAGAACCGCCGTACCGGACCGGTCCGGGGCCGCGCCGACCGGGTCGCGGGGGGCCTCCGCCTGGGCCGGGGCGACCGGCACCCTGATCCCGGGCCTGCTCCTGTGCCTGGGCATCACCGCGGTGGCGCAGGCGCTGCAGGCCGGCGAGGAGCACCTGACCGGCCATCCCTATGTCGAGGCCCTGGTCCTGGCCATCCTGCTGGGAACGGCCGTGCGGACCGCCTGGGTGCCGGGCGCGCGCTTCAAGGCCGGGATCGCCTTCTCGGCCAAGCAGGTGCTGGAAGTGGCCGTCACGCTGCTCGGCGCCGCGGTCAGCCTCGGGGCGATCGTCGCCTCGGGCCCGGCACTGCTGGCCGGCATCGTCGGGGCGGTGGCGCTGACCATCCTGGCGAGCTGCGCGCTCTGCCGCGCCCTGGGCCTGCCGGTGCGCATGGCGCTGCTGATCGCCTGCGGCAACGCCATCTGCGGCAACTCGGCGATCGCCGCGGTGGCGCCGGTGATCGGGGCGGACAGCCGGGACGTGGCGGCGGCCATCGCCTTCACGGCGGTGCTGGGCGTGCTGATGGTGCTGGGCCTGCCGCTGTTCGTGCCGCTCGTCGGCTTCAGCGAGCACCAGTACGGCGTGCTGGCGGGCCTGACCGTCTACGCGGTGCCGCAGGTGCTGGCCGCGACCGTCCCGGTGGGCCCGCTGGCCACGCAGGTGGGCACGCTGGTCAAGCTGGTCCGGGTGCTGATGCTCGGGCCGGTGGTGCTGGCGCTCTCGCTCCTCGCCCCGCGCCTGCCGGCGGCGGGAGCGACCGCCAAGCCTGCCGCGGGGAGCGCCCCGGGGAGCGCCCGGCGCCGGCCCGGCTTCTTCAAACTGGTCCCGTGGTTCATCCTCGGCTTCCTGGCCCTGGCGAGCCTGCGCTCGCTCGGGCTGATCCCGGACGCCTGGGTCGCGCCGATCTCCCGGCTCGCCGGCTTCCTCACCATCGTGTCGATGGCCGCACTCGGCCTCGGGGTGGACGTGCGCGTGCTGGCCCAGGTCGGCGGCCGGGTCACGGTGGCGGTCACCGCCTCGCTCGGCGTGCTGCTGGCCATCGCCGTCCTGCTCATCCGCGGCCTCGGGATCGGCTGAGCCGGTCGCCAGCGGCGCGCCGCACCCGCCGGCGTCCACGCGCGAGTGGCCCGGGCTCCGCGAGCGCGATCGCGCCGGGGAGGCGGCTCACACGCAACGGCGGCGGTCGCATACGGCGGACAGCGATGTCGCGCGCTCGGGAGCGCGAAAGTCCTCGACGAGACGACATCATCCGGGCGCCGATGTGGACGTCGAGCGCGCAACGGGATCGGCGGTGCCACGATGCCGCCGGGGCAGGATCGCGCGATCGCCGCGACGTCTGACGAACAGGCAGACGTCTTCGCGCCGAACGCGGCCGAGCAAGACGACAGCTCCGAATGTGGGGTGTCCGCGGCGCAACGCCCGACGGGATATGAGTGAACCCTCCGCGCCCGTCCCGTCCGTACATGCGCCGGACTGCCCGGCGCGGCACCGATATTCGGCCTCGTGAACGACGGAGATCACCGAATATTTGCGCAGAGGAGACAAATATTCGAAGCAGAGTTTTGCCCCGCGCGCGCCGTTAACCACGGTTTTCAATATTTCTGAAATTCTACGCCGCTAATATGCGGATATAACCTGGGATTGAACTGCTACAATGATGACCCCCTCGACGAGAGCGAAGTAGCGAGACGCCGCGTTGGGACTGTATTCCAAGCTGCGGGCCGCACTCGCTGAAGATGCCCTCCTCGCGCGCGGCGTGAAGCGCTCGCTCGTCGACGGGCTGTATCAGCCCTTCGCGTCGCTCGCGGTCGGCGCCGCGTCCGGGACGATCGTCGCCACGGCCGCGGCGTTCTGGTCCGACGATCGCGCGATCACGGTGACCGCGTTCGCGGTCGGCCTGATCGGCCTGACCCGCATCGTACTGGCTCGGATCTACCTGACGAAGGGGCCGCAGAAGCACGATCGTTACGAGCTCTGGGAGACCTACTTCTCCCTCGGCGCGTTCGCCTACGCCGCGTCGCTCGGCATCCTGTCGTTCCTCATCACGACGCGGTCGTCCAACCTCGCGCTCCAGGTCATCACCCCCACGTTCACGATCGGTTACGCCGCGGGCATCTCGGGCCGCAATGCGGGCCGCCCCCTGCTGGCCATCGCGCAGGTGCTCCTGTCGGCGATGCCGCTGTCGGCGGGCCTGCTCGTGTCGGGCGACGGCGAGCGGGCCTCGCTCGGCATCCTCTCGCTCCTGTTCGCCTACGGCATGATCGACATCACGCTCAGCACGCGCGAGATCATCGTGTCGGCCCTGGTGACGACGCGCGAGAAGGAGGCGCTCGCCGAGAAATTTCAGGCCCAGGCCAATCTCTTCGACATCGCGTTGCGCAACATGTCGCACGGGCTGTGCATGTTCGACGCGCGCGGCCGGCTCCAGGTCTGGAACGACCAGTTCCTCTCGATATCGGGCATTCCCTCGAACCGCATCCACACCAATTCGACAGCCAAATCGCTGTACGCATTGAGCCGCGCCATCATCGATGAGCGAACCGCGGGGCGCGGCGCGACGCTCTCGACATTCTCGGCGGCGTCGAACGCGTTGAGGTCGGGAAACCTGGTCCTGATCCTCCCCGACGATCGCGTGGTCTCCCTGATGCAGCGGCGGACCGCCGAGAAGGGCTACGTGATCATCTTCGAGGACATCACCGAGCGGCGTCGGAGCGAAGCCCGCATCCAGCAGATGGCGAGTTACGACGATCTCACCGGCCTGCTCAATCGCAGCAGCTTCAAGGCCAAGGTCTCCCAGGCTCTGCGAGCCAGCGCCAGCAGCAAGGGCGATTTCGCGGTCCATCTGCTCGATCTCGACCACTTCAAGGTCATCAACGACACGCTGGGGCATCCGGCCGGAGACAGATTGTTGCAGATGGTGGCGGACCGGCTGCGCGGGATCGGGGCGCTGTCCGGATCGGTCGCCCGCCTCGGCGGCGACGAGTTCGTCATCGTCCAGCAATCCGTCACGTCGCCGGCCGTCGCGGAGGATCTCGCGCAGCGCGTCCTGCACGAGCTGGAGCGACCTTTCGATATTGACGGCACTCACGTCACGGTCGGCGCCTCGATCGGCATCGCGATCGCCCCGTTCCATGCCAACGACGAGGACAGGCTGCTGAAATGCGCCGATATCGCCCTCTACGCCATCAAGGGGGCCGGCAGGAGCGGGTTCAAGATCTTCCAGCACGAGATGGAAGCGGCCACGCGCGCGCGGCACGCCCTCGAGTCCGATCTCCGAGCCGCCCTGACCAACGGCGAACTGGAGCTGCACTATCAGCCGATCGTCGACGCGAGCACCGGGGCGATCGTGAGCTGCGAGGCCCTGCTACGGTGGCAGCACCCCGTCTCCGGCTACATCCCGCCGTCGGATTTCATCCCGGTGGCCGAGGACACGGGGCTCATCGTCCAGCTGGGCGACTGGGTTCTGAACGAAGCGTGCCGCGAGGCCCGGAACTGGCCGTCGACCGTGAGCGTCGCGGTCAACATGTCGCCGCGTCAGTTCGGTGATCCGCAGCTGGCCTTCCACGTCATCGGCGCGCTGAACCGCTCCGGCCTCCCGGCGCATCGCCTGGAGCTCGAGATTACGGAGAGCGTGACGCTGGGCGCGACGCACAAGATCGTCGAGACCATCCACACGCTCCGCCAGCTCGGGATCCGCCTGTCGATCGACGATTTCGGAACCGGTTACTCGTCCCTGAGCTCCCTGAGAAACTTCGCCTTCGACAAGCTGAAGATCGACCGGTCGTTCGTGTGTGACCTGGACAGGAAGGCCGAGTCGACCGCGATCATCCGGGCGATCGTCGGGATGGGAAGGAGCATCGGGATGGCCATCGTCGTCGAGGGCGTCGAGACGGAGACGCAGCTCTCCATCCTCCGGGCCGAGGGCTGCGATCTGATCCAGGGCTACGTGTTCAGTCGTCCGGTCGCCGCACCCCAGATCCGGGCCATGCTCGCGGCCGCGGAGCCCGTGACGAAGCTAGCGAGCTGACCCCGCCGGCCCCCGCGCGGTCACCGTGCGGGCCTGAGCGGCCTGGGCTCTTCCCCTGAGCCTGTCCTGAGCCAGGACGAGCCGCTCCATGATGCTCAGATCCCTGTCCGTGAGATTCATCGCGGCGGCCGCCCAGACCGAGACGATCTTTCTCAGCTCCTCCAACGATATGCGATTGACCTCCCGGGCGGCTCGATAGATCGCCTGCTGCCCGTTGCGGCGCCGGTGGTTGCCGGCGATGTACGCGCGCACGGCCGCCTCGCCCTGGCCCCGCTCGGCGAGGACGTGAACGATCCCCAGTTCGTGCATCTCCTCCGCGGTGTAGGTTCTCCCATCGAGGATCATCTCCTGAGCCCTGATGGTCCCCAGACGCCGGGCGAGGAAGCTGTAGGCCCCCATACCGGGGAAGAGCCCGAAGAGGATCTCCGGGAAGCCGAACTTGGTGCCCTTCTCGGCGATGATCACGTCGAACGAGAGCAGGCCCTCGAACCCCCCGCCCAGCGCGTCGCCCTGAACGAGGCCGATCGTGATGATCGGCAGGTTCAGCGCGTTCATGTTGCGATGAAGAACATCGACGCACGCGTTGCCGTAACCGACCAGCGCGGCCTCGTCGCCCGCGCGGATCTTGCTCGCGAACAGGCTCAGATCACCGCCGAGACTGAACACGCCGGGAAATCGTGAACCGAAGACAAAGTAATTCAGGTCGAGGCTGCCGTTGCCGAAACCGCGCTCGATGCCATCCTGAAGCCGGCTGAAGTCGGCCAGCATCTCGGGATTCTGGCACGGGCGGCCCTCCGGGCGCATGAAGGCCCACAGGGTGCTGGTGTCGGTTTCGAGATTGACTTCGATCTGAGCGAGTTCGGAAAGGCCGTGATCGGGAGACGAGACGGTCGGCGCGATCCGCTTCTCGCTCGGCCGCCGCGCGGCCGTCGGACGCCGTCGCAGCGGCACAGGACCAGGGTATGGCACCAAGTCTTTGGCGAGACCTGTAATAGACGCCATCGTATTCGGATCCGTTAAGTGATCCTTAACCGTATCTCAGCCGGCGTTGCGGAGCTAGGCAGCCGGAGCGGCCCTCCTCAGATAATTAAGCTTTGGTTAATGCCGGCCTTTTAGCCACCTTTGCTTGCGAGGCGGGCCTCTCCGGACGAGAGGCCCGCCGACGCCCCGGCGGCTGCCCTGACCCTCGACCTCCACGGCCTCGACGGCGCCGGCTCGGTCCGGCGGGATCGCGGACGGCAGGCGTGAAGCGGCACGCCCGCCGCTCCCGCGCGAGACCGGGTCCGCCGCGGGGACGAGCGGTCAACCGCGCGACGGACGCCTCAGCGGCACCCCGTAACGGCTCCGATCTCCGATCATGCGAGTCGGCGCAATGCTCGCTGCGCCGATCGCCGATCATGACGATTGCTGTCTCCATCCCCAGCAGTTGTATTATATACGAGTAGCGTACCAATAGTTGCACAATCTTATCTGTTCGTTATAAATTTTCATGTCTATCGAGACCATGATCCGAAAGCGATCCGACGACGAGAGCGACGAGAGGCCGGCACTCTATCTATGGTTGACGACAGCGTTTCTCTATTTCTGCACCGCAGCTTCGACACTGAGCCTGGCCAGTAGCGGACACGACATCGCTGCCCTATGGCCGGCCAATGCCATTCTGGTCGCCCTGCTGCTCTCTCATGACAGGGTCCGATCGGGCACGGTGCTGAGCGCCGGATTGGCCGCGAACATCGCGGCCAATGTCCTGACGCGGGGGACTTTGATCGGCCCCTTCCTGTACAGTCTCGCCAACCTCGCCGAGGTGATGTTGGCCGTCCGTCTCCTGCGAAGGACCTACGAGCAGGACGCCCTGCTGCAATCCACGAGATCCGCCCTGCGGTTCCTCGCGATCGCGGGATTGCTGGCACCGGCCGCGAGCGGCGTCCTGGGAGGCTAGACGGCGCATCTCGTCTTCGGCGAGCCCCTGTTGCGCTCGTTCGGCACCTGGGTCGCGAGCGACGGCCTGGGACTCATCGTCTTCACGCCCTTCCTGCTCTCGCTGTTCCGAGGCGATTACGCGCGTGCGCTCGCGGAGCGGAGCTGGCGGGACCGGCTCGAAGCGGCCGCCTTGCTCGTCCTCGCAGGCTCGGTCGCGTACGCGACCTTCTTCTGCACCAGCCGCCCCTTGCTGTTCCTGATCTTCCCGCCCCTCATCCTGATCGCTTTCCGGCTGGGCCGCCTGGGTGTCACCGCGGCCGTGATGGTCGTGGCCGTCATCGGAGGCGTCGCAACGATGTACGGTCGCGGGCCGATGGTCCTGATCGCGGCCGACGCCGTCACGCAGGCGCAGGCGTTCCAGGTGTTCCTGGCCTTCATCCTGCTGACCTGCCTGCCCGTCGCGGCGGAGGTCTCCGCGCGGGCGCGGCTCACGGCCGAGCTGGCCGCGCACGATCGGGAGATGACGAGGAGCGCCTTCACCGATTCCCTGACAGGACTGCTCAACCGTGCGGGCTTCGAGCATCAGATCGAGACCATCCTGCCCGTCAGGGCACTCCCGCCCGTCAGCCTGATCGCGATCGACATCGATCACTTCAAGCAGATCAACGACCGCTGGGGGCATCCGGCGGGCGATCGCGCGCTCGAGATTCTCGGATCGCTGCTCGCATCGCAGATCCGCCCGGGGGATCTGGTCGCGCGCCTCGGCGGCGACGAGTTCGTGATCCTTCTCCGCGAGAGCGACCTCGCGCGCGCCAGGGCGGTGTGCGAGCGGATCCGCGCGAGCGCACGCGCCTTGCCGTTCTCGACCGGTGCCGGGACCGAAGCGCCGGTCAGCCTGAGCATGGGCCTGGCCGTCGCGCGCGTGGGCGAGGGCTACGAAGCGCTGGCTCAGCGGGCCGATCGAGCTCTGTACGAGGCGAAGCACGCCGGCCGCGACGCCCTGAGATGGGCCGCCTGACTCCGGGATCGACCCTGAGCGCTCCCGCCGGCCGGCAGCCGCGGCAGCCGGCCCGCGACCTCGCGGCCGCGCGGCTCATGCCCGGACCGGCGGCGATCCAAGCCCGGCCGTTTGGCCGCGAACCGCCTGTCCCATAGGATCGGCCGATGAGACGCCGCTACCTCGTCGGATCGCTGCTGTGCGTCGCGCCGCTCGCCCTCCTCTTCGGCACGGCCGACGGGCCCGCGGGCTCCACGGCCCCCGGCCTGGTGCCGCAGGCCGAGCGCGCTGATCTCGTCCGCGTGGAGAAGGCGCAACGGCGCCTGACGCTGCTGCGCGGCGGACGCGTCCTGGCGGTCTACCGCGTCTCGCTGGGCTTCGCGCCGATCGGCCCGAAGGCGAGGGAAGGCGACGGCCGAACACCCGAGGGTCGCTACCGCATCGCGGGCAAGAACCCGGACAGCATCGCCCACCTCGCGCTGCGGATCTCCTATCCGGACGCCGCCGACCGCGCCGCGGCGTCCGCGGCCGGCGTGCCGCCCGGTGGGGACATCATGATCCACGGTCTGAGGAACGGGTTCTCCTGGGTCGGTCGCCTGCATCGTCTGATCGACTGGACGGATGGCTGCGTGGGCGTGACCAACGCCGAGGCCCGCGCGATCTACGCGCGGGTCGAGGTCGGCACGCCGATCGAGATCCGGAGCTGAGCGGGATCGGGCGTCGTCGGGCGGAGCGTTCGGGGCCGGACGGCGCGCGGCCGGGGCGCCTCAAGGCGCCGCATCCCCGGCGGCCGCGCCCGGCCCCGCGGGCGGGCGCCACGGGAGCGGATCGAACGAGCGCCGGAGCGCCTCGAGGAACCGCTCCGTCCGGGCCGCGCGCGACCGCCGTTCCGAGCCGAGCAGGGCGACGACCGGCGCCGACGGCAGGGCGTAGCCTTCGAGCAGGCGCGCCAGCCGCCCCGCGCGCAGGTCGTCGGCGACATCCCATTCCGAGCGCACGATCACGCCGAGGCCCGCGAGGGCCCAGCCCCGCACCACGTCGCCGTCGTTGCTGACCAAGGCCGCATCCACCCTGACGCGGACCTCGGCGCCCTCCGCCGCGCGGAAGCGCCAGAGCGTCACGTCCTCGTCGTTCTCGCGCAGCGCGATGCAGGTGTGATCCCGCAGGTCGGCCGGCACGCGCGGGGCCGGATGCCGGGCCAGGTAGGCGGGCGCCGCACAGAGGATCCGGTCGTTCGGCGCGAGGGCGCGCACGGTCAGGCTCGGGGTCGCTTCCCTGATCTCACCGACGTGGATCGCGAGGTCCCAGGTCTCGGACGGGATGCGGCCCAGGCGATCCGAGAGCAGCAGGTCGATCCGCACGCCCGGATGCCGCAGCCGGAACGCCGTCACGACCGGGGCCACGTAGCGGCGCCCGAAGCCGAGCGGGGCGACGACGCGCAGATGTCCGGTCACCGCGCCGACGCGCTCGGCCAGGGCGTCGGCGAGATCGTCGAAGGCGCCGAGGAGGTCGCGACCGCGCTCGGCCAGCAGCTCCCCCTCGTCGGTCAGCGTGAGGCCGCGGCCGGACCGGTCCACCAGATGGACCCGCAGCCGCTTCTCCAGGCTGCGCAGCCGCTGCGTCACGGCGGGGGGCGACACGTTCAGGCTGCGCGCCGCGGCGGCCAGGGACGGGCTGGCCGCGACCGCGACGAAGAAGCGGAGATCGTCGGTGTCGAGCATTAAGGCCGACCTTAATCCAGAATGCCGAACAGATTAATGGCGTCTCGCGGTCCGGCATGATCTGTCACCCGGAAGCGAGACAGGGAGGCGTGGACATGCCGGACACCGGAGTCGGGACGCAGGTGCCGTCAGCGGAGGCCGACGGGGCGTCGGGTCCTCTCCAGACACCGTGCCTCCTCCTGGACGAGGCGCGGCTGCGCGCGAACCTCGCGGGGCTGCGGGCGCACCTGGACCGGCTGGGCGTTGCCTTCCGGCCGCACCTGAAGACGGCGAAGTCGATCGACGTCGCCCGACTGGCGATGACCGGTCCGGCCGGCCCGGCGATCGTCTCGACCCTGCGCGAGGCCGAGTACTTCGCCGAGGGCGGGGTCCGGGACATGATCTACGGCGTCGGCATCGCCCCGCAGAAGCTCGCCCGCGTCGGAGCGGTCCGGCGCCGCTGGGGTGCGGACCTCGCCGTGGTGCTCGACTCGATCGAGCAGGCGGACGCGGTCGCCGCCTGGGCCGCGCGGACCGGCGACCGTCTGCCGGTCCTGATCGAGGTCGACGCCGACGGGCATCGCTCCGGCGTGAAGCCGGCCGACGCGGCGCTGCTGGTGGCGATCGGGCGCGCGCTCGGCGCGGGGGCGGACCTGCGCGGCGTGCTGCTCCACGCCGGCGACAGCTACGGCCTCAGCGATCCCGAGGCTCTCGCCGCGGCCGCGGAGGGCGAGCGCTCGGCGGCGGTGACGGCCGCCACCCTCCTACGCGCGGCGGGCCTGCCGTGCCCGGTGGTGAGCGTCGGCTCGACCCCGACCGCGCGCTACGCCCGGAACCTCGACGGGATCACCGAGGTCCGTGCCGGCGTGTTCATGTTCGGCGACCTGTTCCAGGCCGGGGTCGGCTCCGTCGCGGTCGACGACATCGCGGTGAGCGTGCTCGCCACCGTGATCGGGCACCGCCGCGACAAGGGCTGGATCATCACCGATGCCGGCTGGATGGCGCTGTCGCGCGACCGGGGCACGGCCCGGCAGGCGGTCGATCAGGGCTACGGCCTGGTCTGCGACCGCGCCGGCCGGCCCTACCCGGACCTGATCGTCGCCGACGCCAACCAGGAGCACGGCATCCTCGCCCTGCGCCCGGGCTCCCGCGCCGCCCTCCCCGACCTGGCCATCGGCGACCGTGTGCGCGTCCTGCCGAACCACGCCTGCGCGACGGGCGCCCAGTACGACCGCTATCACGTCCTCGACGCCGACGGGCGGGTCGCCGCCGTCTGGCCGCGCATCAATGGCTGGTAGGCGGCACCGACCGTGACGTCGCGGATCGGGCGCCTCGCGAGCGCCCGGCGGCGCCGGACGCGGCGGGAGCCCGCCCGGACACCGCGAGGCGCGTGACCGCCGCCCTCCTCGGCGCGGCCCGAGGCCCCCGGCACCGACGCCGCCCGATGCGGCGCCCGATACGGAAGGAGAAGCCCATCATGACAGCCCACCGGTTCGACGCCGTCCTGTTCGACCTCCTGACGGCCCTGCTCGACAGCTGGTCCCTGTGGGACTCGGTCGCCGGCAGCGAGGAGGCCGGCCGCCGGTGGCGGGCCGAGTACCTGCGGATCACCTACCGGACGGGGGCGTACCGGCCCTACGAGGATCTCGTGGCGGAGGCCGCCACGGCGGTGGGCCTGCCGCGCCGCCTCGCGGCGGACCTCGAGGACCGCTACGGCGAGCTCCGGCCCTGGCCCGGCGTGACGGAGACCCTGCAGGCGCTCGCGGCGCGCTCCGTGCGGCTCGGCGTCGTGACCAACTGCTCCGAACGTCTGGGTCGCATCGCCGCCGGCTGCCTGGGGGTCGAGCTCGACGCGGTCGTCACGGCGGAGCGCGCCGGGTTCTACAAGCCCGATCCGCGTCCCTACCGGCTGGGACTGCAGGCCCTCGGGGTCGAGCCGGCGCGCTGCCTGTTCGTCGCGGGCTCGGCCTTCGACCTCGTGGGTACGGCGCGGGTGGGGCTGGCGACGTACTGGCACGACCGCGTGGGCATGGCGGCCCCGGACGGCGCGTCGCCCCCGCTGGCGCACGAGACCACCCTCGATCCGCTGCGCGCCTGGTTCGATCCGGGCGCGCGCTGACGCCGACCTTCTCCGGGCGCGGCAGGGGGAAGGCGGGGCGGGCGACGGGCCGGCAGAGGGCACCTCCCGACCCGCGCGAGGCGACCGCATGTGCCGCCGCGCACCGGGCGGCCCGGCGCGAGCTTTGCCTTTCGGCCGTCGCCCGGTCCATGTAGCCGCCCATGATCCGCCTCATCCCCAGCCTGCCCGCGGCCTACGTCATCGCGCGGGTGGTGTGGCCCCTGCCGGTGCCGCTCGTGCTCAGGCTCGGCCTCGCCGGGCTCCTCCTGGTCGCCTCCCAGTACCTCCTGTGGAGCCGCCTCTCCTCCGGGTCGGTCTTCGCGCCCGAATTCCCGCGCCCGATCGTGATCCTGTTCAACTGGGCGTTCGGTGCGATCGCGCTGGCGGCGGTGATGCAGCTCGGCCTCGATGCCGTCGCGCTGATCTCGCTGGCGCTGCCCGGGGGCGGCTGGGCGATCCCGACCGCCTGGCGCATCGCGGTGGCCTCGACGGCCGCCGGCCTCTCGGCCGTCGCCGTGTGGCAGGCCGTGCGCGTGCCGCCCCTGAAGGACGTCCCGGTCGCGATCGCGGACCTGCCCCCCGGCCTCGACGGCTACACGATCCTGCACCTGACCGACCTGCATATCAGCCGCCTGTTCCCGGCCGCCTGGGCGCGGGCCGTCGTCGCGCGGGCCGACGCCCTCCAGGCCGACCTGATCGTCGTGACCGGCGACTTCATCGACGGTTCGCTGGAGGCCCGGCGAGACGACGTCGCGCCGCTGCGGGCCCTGCGCGCGCGCGACGGTGTCTGGGCCGTGCCCGGCAACCACGAGTACTTCTTCGACCACGACGCCTGGATGCGCCATCTCGCGGGCCTGGGGATCCGCGTCCTCGCCAACGCCCACACGATCCTGAGGCGCGGGGGCGACGCGCTGGTGCTGGCCGGCGTCACCGACCGCTCCGCGCCCGCCACGGGACATCCGGGGCCCGACCTCGACGCGGCCCTGGCGGGCGCACCGCCGGGCGCGCCGATCGTTCTGCTGGACCACCAGCCGGCCAACGCCGCGCGGGCCGCGGCGCGCGGCGTCGCGCTCCAACTCTCCGGCCACACCCACGGCGGCATGATCCGCGGCCTGGACCGGCTGGTGGCGCGCGGCAATTCCGGGTTCGTCTCGGGGGCGTACCGGGTCGGGGCCATGCGGCTCTACGTCAGCAACGGCACCGGGCTCTGGCCCGGCTTCGCCCTCCGGCTCGGGCGTCCGTCGGAGCTGACGCGGATCACCCTGCGGGCAGCCACCTGACGCGCGCGCGCCGCCGCGCGGCTTCCCGCACGGGTCAGCGATCCAGGCCCGGGAGGCCCCAGCGCCGGCCGAAGCCCGCATCGCCGGACACTCGGCTGTTTCCCCCGGGAGGGGCCATGTTCGTCGGAACGGCTACCCCGGGTCGCTGCCGGATCGCCCCCGCTCGGAAGCTGCCAGCCGGCTCGCGGGAGAAGAGCGGTGAGAGCGGCCCCTGCGCGCGTGCCGGACAGCGCCAGTCCCAGGACGAAGCCGGGCCTCGACGAAAGGTCAGGCCATCGCACCCTCGATTAAACCTTCTCGTCGTATCCCCCGGATACCCTCTTGGCTCCGGCGAGGTCGAACAGTGCTGCAGGGGACCATATCGAATACCCAGCGCGAGGCACTCCGCCAGCAGGCGCTGGCCGAGATCGCCCTCCTCGACACGCCGCCGGAGCGCGAGTTCGACGCACTCGCCAAGCTCGCGCAGCGCATGCTCGGCACCGGCATGTCCTCGATCACCCTGATCGACCCGGAGCGCCAGTGGTTCAAGGCGCGTTGCGGTCCCTTGGCGGCCGAGACGCCGCGTGCCCAGGCGTTCTGCCCCGTCGTGTTCGAGACGGAGGCTCCGCTGATCGTGGCGGATGCCAGCCTCGACCCTCGCTTCGTGGCCAGCCCCTTTGTCACGAACGCCCCGTACATCCGCTACTACGCGGGCGTGCCGGTCCGCGTCCGGCAAGCCGACGGCGACAAGATCACGATCGGCACGCTCTGCGTCCTCGACGAACAGCCCCGCGAGCCGACGACAGACCTGGAGGTGCTCGAAGAGCTGGCCTGCGTCGCGGAGGCCCTGATCGAGGCGCGCGCCGTGGCCCTGCGCGCAGCCGAGGCTGCCGAAGAGCGCCGGATGGCCGTCGAGGGCCTGGAGCGTGAGCGCCGCCAGTTCAAGCAGGCGGAGCGCATGGCCGAGATGGGCTCGTACCGCTACGATATCGAGACGCGGTCGACCTCCTGGTCGGACGGCGTCTTCGTCATTCACGAGCTGCCCGTCAGCGGCGGTGTGCCGATTGGCGCGATCATGAACTTCTTTCCCGAGCCCGATCGCGCCCTCTTCCGCGCGGCCGTCAGGCGCGTGCTGGACACGGGCGAGCCGTTCGAGATGGACGCCGATTTCGTGACCGCCAAGGGCAATGCCCGGCGCGTGCGGTGCTCCTGCGAGATCGAGTTGGTTAAGGGTAAGCCCGTCGCCCTCATCGGCCTGATCCAGGACATCACCGAACGGCACAGCCTGGAGCAGCGGCTTCGCCATCAGGCGCGCACCGATGACCTGACGCAACTCGCCAACCGAGCCGAATTCCACCGCGCGCTCGACGCGCGGCTGCGCGAGGCGCGCGCTTCCGACGACGATGTGGCTGTCCTCCTGATCGACCTCGACGGCTTCAAGGGCGTGAACGATCGCCTCGGGCACGCGGCCGGCGACGAGGTTCTGCGTTGCGTAGCCGAGCGGTTGCGCGCGCCCTGCTACGCCGGTTGCTTCCCGGCACGGTTGGGGGGCGACGAGTTCGCGATCCTGGTGCCTGCCGGCTGCGATGGCGCGGGCGTGCAGGCGATGGTGCGGCGCCTCCTGCACGACCTCGAGATGGTCGTGAAAGGGCAGGGTCAGATCGCGCGGGTGACGGGAACGATCGGCCTCGCGCGGTCACGAGAGGCCGGACAGGACCGCGACGTGCTGCTGCGCCACGCCGACGCGGCCCTCTACGCCGCGAAGCGTAAGCAGAAGGGGACGGCTGAAACCTACTCGGCCGCGACGGATCCGACTGCCACGCCGGTTCGCGGCGCGTCCGCTCTCGAGTTGGCTCCTCACCGACGCCTCTGACGCGGAGTCGGCCACACGACCCTCTGGCCCGGGTCCGGCGGACGAGGGCGCGGACGGGATGGGCGAAGGCGCGCGGAGATCGTCGCGCCGCCCGGAGCGGATGGCGAGGCGGCGGAAGCGCGCCGACCACGCCGGCGTGCGCGACAATCCAGCGGTGGCGTCCGAGATCCTCGCTGCCCTCGCCGCCGCGCCGTGCGATGCGCGGCGTGATGCTGCGGGATCGGCACGGGTGCCGGGAGCGACCCGGCCGCGACGAGGAGCGTGGCTCAAGAGGCCG
>NZ_JBKFAL010000020.1:0-103161 GCF_053345625.1 Methylobacterium sp. D53M | reverse complement strand
CGCCGTCGGACCCGCCGCGGGCATGTACGTGCAGCCGCCGGCAGATCCAGCCGCGAGGGCGGCCATCAGGGCGGTGCACGCCGTCTTACGCAGCATCACAAAGATTTCTCCTCGCCGAGCCCGCGCCATCGCTGGCCCGGGCCGGGATACCCAGTTTGACCGCCAAACGCTGCGATCGCTTTAACGACCGCGCCGGTGCGGCGGCCGCCGTGCGGACGGTCGCGCTATCCGCGGGCAATGCGTCACCAGCGTGGCACGGCCACGCTTATGCCGCGCAAGCTTAACCGTATCATGTCCCCGCGGCGATGTCCGCAGGTGCCGTCGCGAGGGCCCTGCGGAGCGCCCGACCGAGCTCGTCGGCGGCGATGTCGGCGCGGCGCGGGACCGCCTGCGGGCGGCCGAAGCGGAACAGGGCGTACTCGGTCGTCCGCCCGCCGAAGCCCGGCTTGCAGCTCGGCAGCGACGGTGCGTGGTCGCCGAACACGCAGAGCGTGATGGTCTGGCCGCGCTCGCGGGCGACGGCGTCCAGGCCCGCGACGAGATCCTCGACCATCCGCCCGGTATTGGCGACGTGATGGAGGTACTGCGCCTGCGGATCGTCGATGCCCGGCAGCCGCCCGGGCTTCCAGGGGCCGTGGTTCTCCATGGTCACGCAGAACAGGAACAGCGGCGCGCGCCGGGCCCGGACTTCCGCGAGGAGGCGCGCGCCGAGGGCGACGTCCCCGACATAGGGCCCGACGCGCGGCGCCTCCGCGAACGCCTCGCCCATCACGAGATCGGCGAAGCCGAAGGCCTCCATCACCCGCGCCCGGCGGAAGAAGTCGCGGTGGAACGGGTGCAGGAACAGGGTCCCGTAGCCCCGACTCCCGGCGAGCCGGGCGAGGCTCGTCGGCTCGTCGCCGCTGCGGGACGTGTAGGGGTCGTAGCGGCCGAAGCCGAGGCTCTCGGACGGACGGCCTGTGAGCACCGCGTGCTCGCTGCGCATCGTGTAGGCGCCGTGCGCCGGAACCCGCAGGCGCCCGTACTGCGCGGCCCAGGTTCGGAACAGGTCCATCGCCGGCAGTTTCGCGCCGCCGAGCCGCTCCGGATCGACGAAGGATTCGAGCTGGATCACCACGACGACATCGTCGCCCGGGCCCTCCGGCAGCGTCGGCGCCGCGGGCACCGGCACGCCGCCCGCCATCGCGCGGGCGGTGTAGCCGAGGAGGCTCGCCGGGAGGCCGACCCGGGTCACGTCGGCCTCCAGGTCGGGCTCGGGGAACCAGCGGGCGATCAGCCGGGCGAGCGGCGGCCGCGGGGCGGCCTTGACCAGCAGCCAGAGCGCGAGCGGGAGGCCGAGCATCGCCAGCACCCGCGACACGGTCGCGGCGGGCAGCACGCTCGGCTCGATCCAGTACCACAGCGCGGTGAACGCCGCGGTGAGCAGGACTGGCACGGAGATGCGCGGGTCCCACAGGGGCGGGATGTAGTAGAGCTGCGGATGCCGCGGCACCTGGGGCAGCAGGGCGAAATCGCTGAACAGCAGCGGCTCGCCGATCACCGAGCGCTTCGCGCGGCTGACGACGATCAGGATCGCCACGGTGATCACGCAGGTCAGCCCGGCGAGCCAGGGCCGCCAGGAGAACTCGAACCAGAACAGCAGGATCAGCAGGTAGCCGAGCAGCCGCAGGCCGAGATCCCGGGGCGCGAGGCTCGCCCGGGTGATCGAGTCGCCCGCGAACACCTCCAGGGCGAGGCACACGGCGAGCGCGAGACCGGTGGCGATGAGGAACGTCGTCAAGACACGGGCACTCGGCGTGGGGCGGGCCTGCTCGCCGCCGGCATCCGGTCCGGCAGGAAACAGCGCGCGGGAGCAAGGGCTTGCGATCCGTTCCTGATCCGGAATGATCGGAAACGGTCCCGGGGCGGGCGGTTGCGGGCGGACTCTAGCAGCGCGCGCTATCGCTTTGGTGTCACATCAGGGTCTCGCGGAACCGGATTCGCGCCGCGCGCCGCGCCCTAGCGCGGTCCGCCGCCGGCCTCGCGGCCGACGCCGCGCCGGCTGCGCAGGGCCCGCACGACGGGATTGAGGAGGCCGTAGCGGGCACGCATCACCAGGTGGGCCGTCCGGCCGAGGGAGAGGGCGTTGCGCGGCGCCGCCGCCCGGGCCGCGCTGAGGCGGTCGAGGAGCTGTTCCGGCGTACACGGCTTCATCGCCACCGGGTCGAGGTAGCGCGCGTAGAGGATCATGGCGCCGGCCACCAGCTCATCGAGGCTCAGCCGGCGGCCGCGGTCGGCGCCCGGCGCGAGATCCTCCGACAGGCCCCAGCCGGAGTAGAACGGCCGGCCGTGGGTCGCCACGGTGAGGCCGCGGATCAGGGCCTCGAACCCGGCGAGGGACGTCATGGTCTCGACGTGATGCACCCGGTCGAGGAGGTCGACGATGCTGATGCCGCCCACGATCCGGTCGGCCAGGGTCAGGGCCTCCGCCTCTGGGATGATGCCGGGCCGGAAGCCGGCCTCCACGTCGGGATGCGGCTTGTAGAGCAGGAACGCGTCCGGGTTGCGCCGCCGCGCCGCCTCCAGCAGCGCCCGGTTCGAGCGGACCAGCGGCGAGCCGTGGCGCACCGAGGCGTCGTCCTCCACCTGGCCGGGCACGAGGACGATCCGCCGGCCGGCCGGCCAGTCGAGCGCGGCGGCGTCGAGGCCGACATTGTACTTGCTGAGCCGGCGCGCCACGACCTCCTCGCGCAGGCGCCGCGCCCGGGCGACGAGGTCCGGGGTGAAGTCGGCTTCGGCGAGCAGCCGCTGCAGGCGGCTCTCCCGGCGCGGGTCGTAGTAGATGCCGAGGTCGTCCACCACGATGGAGGCGCCGGGCTGCAGGCTGGCGCCGAGCCCCACGGAGCGCAGGAACCCGTCCTCCACGCGGGCCAGCGGCAGGCCGGCCCGCGCGCAGGCTTCCTCGAGCTGACCGGGCGCCCGCGTCGCCCAGGCGAGGAGGCGGCCGCCGTGGCGCTGTCCCGCGGCGATCGCGGCCTCGGTGGTCATGGTGTGGATCGGCCGTCCGGCGGGGCCCGCGCCCAGGACGTCGAGGGCGGGCCGCTTCCAGCGCGACATCCCGACATAGACCACCCGCCGGTCGTTCTCGGCGAAGCGCGTGGCGAGCCACGCCACCCGCTCGGCGCAGGTCGCGCGGTCGATCGGCGCCCCGGTCCAGGGGTCGAGGTAATGGACGCCGCCCTCCCCGCCGAGAGGCGCCCCGTCGAGGGTGATCCGCAGGGATGCGAAGCCGGACTCCGGCGAGTCGTAGGGGCTCAGGAGCGGCCCGGGCGCGACCACGAGCCGGCGCCGCCCCGTCAGCGCCAGCAGGCGCCCGGCGAGGCTCCCCGCGCCCCAGGTCGCGCCGACGGCGCCAGGGCGCGCCGGACCGAAGGCGAGGCCCGTCGCGGCCTCGATCTCCGCCCGCAGGCGGCGGATCGTGCGGCCGGTCGCGTAGAGTGACGGGATCGGGTCAGCGGGCATGGTGGGTGCGTCCGGCTCCGGTCGGGTGAGGTGCGGAACAGGCCTGTAGCGCATTTTCGCCGGCATGGGATGGTGATGCAACGCGGGGACAACCTGAGCGCGCGTCGCCGTCGCCACGTCCTGGAAAGGATTTGGACATATCGTCGCCGCGATTGCCCGCCTATTCCGGAGGCTAGGCCGCAGACGCGGGACCGTTGCAGACGGGCCACGCCGGCGCGGAAACGCCATGCCGCGGCATGGCTTCGGATTGCGGGCTCGCCGGGCACCGTGCCACCTCAAGAGGCTCTCGCCGGTTCGGTTCATCCGGCCCAGGGTCAAGGACAGAAGCGCCGCGGAATGCAACAGCCCGCCCCCGACGCCCTCCGCGACCGCCCCGCGACCTTCCTCTTCCTGCAGGGCATCGCGACGCCGTTCTTCTCCGATCTCGGACAGGCGCTGCGCGCGCGGGGACACTCCGTCCGGCGCATCAATCTCTGCCCCGGCGACTGGCTGTTCTGGAGCGGCGAGGCCGATAATTACCGCGGTCGCCGCGAGACCTGGGGCGAGTATCTCGACGCCTATCTCGACCGCGAGGGCGTGACCGACATCGTGCTGTTCGGCGATTGCCGGCCGTTCCACAAGGCGGCCCGCATGATCGCCGAGTATCGCGGCCTGCGGGTGCACGTGTTCGAGGAGGGCTATATCCGCCCGAACTGGATCACCTGCGAGCTGGGCGGCGTGAACGGCTTCTCGTCCCTCCCCCGGACGGCTGCCGAGATCCGCGCCCTGGCGCGGCGCCTGCCGCAACCCGGCCGGGCGATGCCCTCCACGGGCGACATGGCCCGGCGCAGCGTCTGGGACGTCGGCTACAACCTCGCCAACGTCCTGTTCCCATACCTCTTCCCCCATTTCCGCAGCCACCGGCCGACCCATATCGCGGCCGAGTATGCGGGCTGGATCAAGAAGTTCGCCCGCCGCGCGCATACCCGCCGCGAGGCGGCGCGCTGCGACGAGATCTACCGCGCGGTCGGCTGCGACTACTTCCTGCTGCCGCTGCAGCTCGACAGCGACTACCAGATCCGGGTGCACTCGCCGTTCCTCGGCGTCGAGGGCTTCATGGACCGGGTGATCAAGTCCTTCGCGGACGGCTCGTCGGCGCCGACCCGGCTGCTGGTGAAGCTGCACCCGCTCGACAGCGGCCTGATCAACTGGCGCAAGTTCGCCCGCGCCTCGGCCCGCCGCCACGGCGTCAGCGACCGGCTCGACTTCATCGACGGCGGCGACCTGCCGGCCCTGATCAAGGGCGCCCGCGGCGTGGTCATCGTCAACTCGACGGTGGGGATGCTGTCCCTGGAGATGGGCTGCCCGACCCACGCGGTCGGCACCGCGATCTACAACATGGCCGGCTTGACCCATCAGGGCGACCTCGACAGCTTCTGGAAGAATCCGACGCCGCCGGAGACGGACCTGATGGCGGATTTCCGCCGCGTGGTCCTGCACCGGACCCAGGTCAACGGCGGCTTCTTCTCCAAGGAGGCGATCGACCGCGCGGTGGCCGGCTCGGTACCGCGGATGGAGGCCGCCCTCCCCGATGCGATGCTGGCGGCGGCGCGGGCGGTGAGTGAGGCGGCCGAGCGCGACGGCGAGCTCGCGCCGGTCTACTGACCGGGCTCGCCCGGCTCCCGGGCCGTCGCCATTCGGCGGCCTTTGAAGCGCGTTTAACCGCCGGTGAGCCGTTCCCGGCCTTGATCTTTCCCCGCGCGGCGGCGTAACCCGCCCCATGCCCCGCATTCTGATCACCGGCGCGTCGAGCGGCATCGGCGCCGCGCTGGCGCGCCACTACGCGCAAACCGGCGCGAGCCTCATCCTCGTCGGCCGCAACGCCGAGCGGCTGGAGGCGGTCGCCCGGGACTGCCGCGCCAGCGGCGCCGCCGTCGAGACCGCCCGCCTCGACACCCGCGACCGGGCCGCCACCGTGGCGCTGGTCCACCGGTCGGATGCCGAGGCCCCCCTCGATCTCGTCATCGCCAACGCGGCGGTGAACGGCGGCAACCAGGAAGGGCAGGTGGAGGCCGAGGACGTGGCCTTCGAGACCGCCGACATCAATTACACCGGCACGCTCAACGTGATCCTGCCCGCCCTGACGCTGATGCTCCAGCGCGGGCGCGGCCAGATCGTGCTGCTGTCGTCGCTCGCGGCCTACGCGCCGCTCCAGGACGCGCCGGCCTATAGCGGTGCCAAGGCCGCGCTCGTCGCCCACGGTCTCGCCCTGCGCCAGAAGGTCGCGCCCCGCGGCGTGAAGGTCAACGTCGTCACCCCGGGCTACGTGAAGACGCCGATGGGCGGCGAGCTGAAGGGCTGGCGGCCGCTCGAGATCAGCGCCGAGGAGGCGGCCGTGCGGATCGCCAAGGGCATCGCGGCCAACCGCGACGTGATCGCATTCCCGTTCATCCTCACGGCGCTCGCGCGCACCGTGCTGCTCCTGCCCGAGAACGTCCGCAAGGCCGGCCTCTACGCCTTCCGTTTCCAGCGCCGGAAGCGGCGCTGATGGCGCGACCCCGGATCGCGCTGTTCGTCCTGGAGGCGCTGCCGAACGCCCGCGCGGTGCGCCGGCTCGTCGCCGATCTCCGGGCCGACATCGCGCTGGTCGGGCTCTCCAACGCCGAGCGGCCGTCGAGCGGCGGCCTCACGGGGCAGATCCGGAGGCACCTCGCACGCTCGGGCCCCGGGATCCTGCCCTACCTCGCGGTCAATTTCGGCCTGCCGGACCTGCTGCGGCCCCTGGCGCCCCTGACCCAGGCGGCGTCGGGAAGCGGCGACGCGCCGGAGGCGACGCCGCTCAGGACCCTGTGCCGCCGCCTCGGCGTCCCGACCCTGACGGTCGACGACGTCAACGGTCCCGACGTCGCGCGGGCCCTCCGGGACGCGGCGCCGGACCTGATCCTCACCTACCATTTCGACCAGATCCTGAAGCCCGAGACCATCGGGCTGGCGCGGCTCGGCGGGATCAACGGGCATCCCGGCCTGCTGCCCCGCCACCGGGGCCCGGTGCCGACGATCCACGCGCTGGCCGACGGGCCCGGGCAGTTCGGCATGACCCTGCACCGGCTGGCCGCCGCGATCGACACCGGCGCGATCCTCGCCCAGGAGGCGCTGGCGCTGCCCGAGGGTACCACCGCGACCCGGGCCTCGGTGGCGCTCCACGCCCACGGGCGCGGGATGCTCGACCGGTTGCTCGAGGACGTCACCCGGAGCGGAACCCTGCCGGAGGGGCGGTCCGAGCCCGTTCTGCCCTACTGCCCGTTCCCCGACCGCGCGATGCTGGCCGCGCTGCGCCGCCGCGGCCTTCGCCTGACCGACGGGCAGGATCTTCGGGACGCGCTGAGCCTCTCCGCGCGGGCGTCTTAACCCCCGGTTAAGACTGTTCGGCAAGGATTCGGTCAGATCCTCGCCGTCGACAGGGCCCGCGCATGCCGGATACCAGCGCCCTCAACTCGGCCGCTGGCGCACTGGCCGCCGGCCGGCAGGTGCAGAGCGGGCGGATCCGCGCGATCTCCGAGAACCTCGCCAACGCCGATTCGGTCCCGACCACCCCGGGCGGTGCCCCCTACGCCCGCAAGATCGCGGTGTTCGCCCCGGTGGCGGCCGACAGCCCCCGCGACCCGGTCGGCCGGATCGTCCGCGACACCACCGGCTTCCGCACCCGCTACGACCCGACCAATCCCGGGGCCGACCCGACCGGCTATGTCCGTCTGCCGAACGTCAACGTCGCGGTCGAATCGGCCGACCTCCAGCGGGTGGTCCGGAACTACGAATTGAGCCTGAGCGCCTCGGCCTCGATCAAGACGCTCGCGCAGGCCACCATCAACCTGATCAGCTGAGCCGGCCGTGCCGCCGGCCGTAGCCGGCGTAGATCGCGAGGCCGATCGCCAGCCAGACCGCGAGGCGGATCCAGGTGTCGGCCGGGAGCGACGCCATCAGCGTGACGCAGGACAGGATCCCCAGTCCGGCGATGAGGGTCACCGCCGGCACCCGGAACGGGCGCGCCCGGTCCGGATCGGTTCGGCGCAGGATCAGCACCGTCGCGCAGACGAGGCAGAAGGCCAGGAGCGTGCCGATACTGACGATCTCGCCCAGGACGTCGATGGGCACGAGCCCCGCCACGGCCGCCGTGAACAGGCCGATCACCAGCTGGCTCGCCACGGGCACCCGCGTTACTGGATGGACCCGGCAGAAGATCCTCGGGAGCAGCCCGTCGCGGGCGATGGCGAAGAAGATCCGGCTCTGCCCGTAGAGGGCGGTCAGCGCCGAGGTGGTCAGGCCAATCAGGGCGCCGGCCTTGATGATCGTGGCGAAGCCCGTCAGGCCGATCACGTCGACCGCCTTGGCGACCGGGTCGGCGACGTCCAGCTCGCGATAGGGCACGAGTCCCGTGAGGACGGCCGCCATGGCCACGTACAGGATCGTCGTGATCAGCAGCGACCCGATCAGGCCGACCGGCGCGTCGCGCTGCGGTGCCCGGCACTCGCCCGCGGCCGTCGCCACGGTCTCGAAGCCCACGAAGGCGAAGAACACCACCGCGGCGCCGCGGAACACGCCGCTCCAGCCGTAGGCGCCGAAGGTCCCGGCATTCTCCGGCACGAACGGGTGCCAGAGTTCGGGACGCAAATGGGCCACGCCGACGCCCACGAAGGCCAGGATGATCGCGACTTTGCAGGCGACCAGCAGGCCGTTGACCAGGGACGCCTCCGCGGTGGCGCGCATCAGCAGGGCGCTGAGCAGCAGCACGATCCCGGCCGCCGGGAGGTTGACGAGGCCGCCGGCGCCGGGCGCCCCGGCCAGGGCCGGCGGCAGATGCAGGCCGAACTCCGCCGCGAGGGACTGCGCGTAGCCCGACCAGCCCACCGCCACGGTCGCCGCCGCCACGGCGAACTCGAGGACGAGGTCCCAGCCGATGATCCAGGCGGGAAGCCGCCCGAGGCTCGCGCGGGTGTAGGTGTAGGTCGATCCCGGCTCGGGGATCATGGCGGCCAGCTCGGCATAGCACAGGCCGACGAGGCCGCAGGCGACGCCGCCGATCACGAAGGAGAGGCTGAGCGCCGGGCCCGCGTACTGCGCCGCCGCCGTCCCGGTGAGCACGAAGATGCCGGCGCCGATCGTGGCGCCGAGGCCGATGGCGACGAGGCCCGGCGCGGTGAGGCTCCGGGCGAGTCCGCGCCCCGCGCCCGCCCGTTCACCCGTGGTCACCGCGGACTCCGCCATCGCGTCCGTTCTCCCTCGCCCGGATCGTCACCCGGCACTTTTCATGCCCGGACCGCGGCCTCCGCGGAACCGCCCGGACCGGCGCCGCACCGTCCTCATCCCGAGTCGATACAGCCTACCGCCGCACCGCGCCCGCGGGATCGGGTTCAGGGGCCCCGCCGCGCGCTTCCGGGTCGCCCCCGCCGGGCGGGGACGGTGCGGCGGCGATCATCCGGGTGTCGGTCCGGAACGCCCGGGCGACGAGGCCGCAGAAGCGGACGAAGGCGCTGCCCTGCGGGGTGATGACGTAGCCGTCACCCGCTCGCGCGACGTTGCCGGAGGCCTGCTGCTCGGCGAGGCGCCGCTCCATCTGCCGGAACTCGCCGAGATAGACCCGCTCGAACACCACCCGCGCCCGCTCAGGCGTGAAGCGCTCCCCGGGATGGGCGGCCATCTGGCCGAGCAGGAACACGCTGATCGACCGGTCGACCGTCACCGGCAGGATCACGAAGGCGCTGAGGTTCAGGGACAGCGACAGGACGCAGGCGCCGAGGGCGTCCCGTCGGCGCAATCCCCAGGCCCGGCCAAGCCCGGCCAGCGTCGCCGTGACCGCCAGGGTCAGCAGGAAGGCCACCGCGAGCAGGATCAGTCCGCGGTAGAACAGGATCGTCACGCCGGACCACAGATCCGTCTGGAACAGCAGCACGAAGCAGGCCAAGCCGACGACAACGGCGCCGGCCTGCAGCAGCGCCTGGGCGCTGAGCCAGCGCAGGGCCTGCCCGGCGCGCGGGCGGGTGGGTGCCGCGGGACTGGGTTCAGTCACGGAGATCCTCCACGGAGATCCTGGACCCGCAGGATCCGGACGAGCGGATCGGCGTAGACCGCGGGGCTGCGCCAGACCCAGGAATCCGGGCTGCTCCAGGGGGCGTCCTGCGCGGTGACGACCAGGGCGCCGATCCCGGCCGCTTCGGCGCGCCGCCGCACCTCGGCGCCGTCCAGGCGGTCGCGGAAGACCGGCGCGACGTCGGCGAGCCGCGACGTCACGGCGTCCGGCGGGGCGCCGAACAGGCGCGCCTCCGCGTCGGCCACCCCCGTCGGCTGGAGGCCGTAGAGCCCGAAATCGAACACCCGGTGCGGCACCGGCGATTGCTGCAGCACCAGGTCCCGGGGCAGGTGCGTGCCTGCCCAGGCGTAGGCCGCGCGCAGCGCCCGGTCGATATCGGGACGGCCGACGAGGCGGGCGAAGGCGGGCCGGTCCGAGGCGGGATAGGCGCGCATCCCGACGAAGCCGTAGAGGGTCGTCGCGTAGCCGAGGATCAGCAGTGCGGCGAGGAGGCCGGGGAGCCGGAGCCGCCGCGCCTCGCTCAGGCGGGTCAGGGCCACCACGGTCCAGACCAGGACCGCGACCTGCGCGAGCAGGACCACGCGCGCACCGAGGTCGTTGTTGAGGATCGCCGAGCGCAGGAAACCGCCGAGGAACAGGCTCGCCGCGGCGCAGAGCGTGAGCAGGCGCCCGGCCTCGCGCCCGTGCGCCTCCCGACGCGGCACAAGGCGCCAGAACAGCAGCGCACCGGCGGCGCAGACCCCCAGGGCCGTGTAGTAGTTCAGGGGCAGAAGGATCAGGCGGAGCGCGCTCAGGGCCGGCTCGTCGACGAGGCCGTCGAGCGGCCCGAATCGTCGGATCGAGAACCGGACCGGCGCGCCGCCGTCCGTCCGGTTGGCCAGGACGCTCAGCAGGTAGGGGGCGGCCAGTGCGGCGCTGAGCAGGCCGGCAACCGCCAGCCGGGCCGCGGCGCGCCAGCGGCGCTCTAGGCCGAGCAGCACCAGCCAGGCACCGGCCGCTCCCGCCGTGCCGAGGCAGACCCAGACGGACAGGCCCGCGCAGGCCGCGAAGGCGAGTGCCGCGACGCCGATCGCCGCCGTCTCCGCGCGCCTGTCCGGCCGTGTCCGGTCCGCGACCTCCGCCAGGGCCAGGAGTCCGAGCCACCCGGCCAGGGCGCCGGCGACGTGGTGCGGCACCCAGACCAGCGAGGCCGGCCAGTTGAGGACCTGCTCGTTCAGCCATTCCGGGACCGGCAGCCAGGTCCCGGACGTCGCTCGGTCGGCGAGGACCAGCAGGATGTCGAGGCTTCCGGCCGGCAGCAGCATCAGCACCGCGCGGCGCACGAGCCGGGGCACGGCGTCCGCGACGAGTCCGGTCGCCGCGAGCAGACGGTCGATCAGGCCGAGGAGCGCGAGGCCGGTCCAGAAGGCCATGCCCGCGAAGGCGGTCCGCCCGTCGACCAGCCGTCCGCCCGCCCAGTCGACCAGGGCGGTGAGCGTGTAGAAGCCGTAATAGTAGCCCGCCCGCTCGGGCCGGGCGAAGAACGGGTCCACCGGCGGTAATCCGTGCTCGACGATCGCGCGGGTCAGGGCGGCGTGCTTGACGAGGTCGATGATCGTCACGGGCCGGTAGAGGGCGGTGCCGGTATCGACGTCGATCAGTGCGTAGGCCACGACGCTGAGCCAGAGCAGCGCGAGGGCGAGCGCCGCTTGGTCGAGGGACTCGCGCAGGCTCCGCAAGACCGGCCGCAGTGCGGCGAGCCCGAGGGCGCCGGTCGCGAGGGCCGCGACCGGGACGCCGCCCGCCTGGATCAGCAGGCTGTCGAGGGCCGGCAGCAGCCCGATCCCGAGGAGCGCCCCGCACAGGAGGCGGTCGCCGGGCGCGAGCGCGCGGAACCCGAGGATGCCGGTCAGGCCGCCCAGGGCGTAGCCCGGCAGGAGAACGAGGGGGATACCGAGCAGCGTCGCGACGGCGACGCCGCACGCATCCGAGAAGGTGCCGTTCATCGCCGGGCCGCGTCGCGTGAGCGGTTCCGGGTAGCACGGCGGCGTTAACCGTTCTTTGGACGGGCCCGGACAGCCGCGACGCGCCACCGCTGCGGCCCGCCCGGCTCGGGACTGGCATAACCGTCGGTTTCGTGTATGGATCGCGCGGCCTCGACCCGGGTTGCCGGGCGGGGCTTGAGCCGCTTGGCGCTGTGACCGTGCTGGACGACATCCCGGCACCGGCCGAACGCCGAGCCCGCGCGCGCCCGTTTGGGGCGCCGCATCCGACCAGCACAACCCGAAAGGCACGCGATGTCGATCACGGCAGAGCGCAAGACCGCGCTCATCAAGGAACACCGCAAGGACGCCAAGGACACCGGGTCCCCCGAGGTCCAGGTGGCGATCCTCACCGAGCGGATCACCAACCTGACCGGCCACTTCAAGGCCCACGGCAAGGACAACCATTCCCGCCGCGGCCTCCTGAAGCTGGTCTCGCAGCGCCGCTCGCTGCTCGACTACGTCAAGCGCAAGGATGAGGCCCGCTACCGCGCCCTCATCGAGCGTCTCGGCATCCGCCGCTAAGGCACCCTCGCGCGGTTCCGGGCCCGGCCCGGGGCCGCGTTTCACCATCGCGGGCTGCCGGAATGGGTCCGGCCTCCCGACAAACGGGCCGCTTCGAGGCGCCAGCGTCGGGGCAGGATCGCGAGACACTTCGCCGAGCGTTCTCGGGCGCAGTGTCTCGCCGTCTTGCCCCCGGGCGGCGCCGGGCTTGGGCCCGCCGCAGGCAAGGAAGAGATTGAGAATGTTCGACGTTCAACGCGAAGAGCTGATGTGGGGCGACCGCAAGCTCGTCCTGGAGACCGGCAAGGTCGCGCGCCAGGCCGACGGCGCCGTCATCGCCACCTACGGTGAGACCTCGGTGCTCGCGACCGTGGTCGCCGCCAAGGAGCCGAAGCCCGGCATCGACTTCATGCCGCTCACCGTGAACTACCAGGAGCGCGCCTACGCCGCCGGCCGCATCCCGGGCGGCTACTTCAAGCGCGAGGGCCGTCCCTCCGAGAAGGAGACCTTGGTCTCCCGCCTCATCGACCGCCCGATCCGCCCGCTCTTCATCGACGGCTGGCGCAACGACACGCAGGTCGTCGTCACTGTCCTGACCCACGATCTCGAGAACGATCCCGACATCGTCGCGATGGTCGCGGCCTCGGCGGCCCTGACCATCTCGGGCGTGCCGTTCATGGGCCCGATCGGCGGCGCCCGCGTCGGCTACATCAACGGCGGCTACCGGCTGAACCCGCTGGTCACCGAGACCAAGGAAGAGTCGAGCCTCGACCTCGTCGTCGCCGGCACGCAGGACGCGGTGCTGATGGTCGAGTCGGAGGCCAAGGAGCTCTCCGAGGAGGTGATGCTCGGCGCCGTGATGTTCGGCCACAAGCACTTCCAGCCGGTGATCGAGGCGATCATCCGCCTCGCCGAGAAGGCCGCCAAGGAGCCGCGCGACTTCAAGGCCCCCGAGAACGCCGACGTCGAGAAGGCCGTCCTGGAGGTCTGCGAGGCGGAGCTCCGCGCCGCCTACACCAAGACCGTCAAGCAGGAGCGCTACGCCGCCGTCGACGCCGTGAAGGCGAAGGTGATGGCCGCCCTCTGCCCCGAGGGCGCCGAGAAGTTCCCGGCCGAGAAGGTCAAGGCCGCCTTCAAGGAGGCTCAGTCGAAGGTGGTCCGCTGGAACATCCTCGACAGCGGCGCCCGCATCGACGGCCGCGACGTGAAGACGGTCCGCTCGATCCTCTCCGAGGTCGGCGTTCTGCCCCGCGCCCACGGCTCGGCCCTGTTCACCCGCGGCGAGACCCAGGCGCTGGTCGTGGCGACGCTGGGTACCGGCGAGGACGAGCAGTTCATCGACGCGCTGGAAGGCACCTACAAGGAGCGCTTCCTGCTCCACTACAACTTTCCTCCCTACAGCGTCGGTGAGACCGGCCGGATGGGCTCGCCGGGCCGCCGCGAGATCGGCCACGGCAAGCTCGCCTGGCGGGCGATCCGCCCGGTCCTGCCGCCCGCCCACGAGTTCCCGTACACGATCCGCGTCGTGTCGGAGATCACCGAGTCCAACGGCTCGTCCTCGATGGCCTCGGTCTGCGGCGGCTCGCTGTCGCTGATGGATGCCGGCGTGCCGCTGCGCCGTCCGGTGGCGGGGATCGCCATGGGCCTCATCCTCGAGGGTGAGCGCTTCGCGGTCCTGTCCGACATCCTCGGCGACGAGGACCACCTCGGCGACATGGACTTCAAGGTGGCCGGCACGGACGAGGGCGTCACCTCGCTCCAGATGGACATCAAGATCGCCGGCATCACCGAGGAGATCATGAAGATCGCCCTCGCCCAGGCGAAGGACGGCCGCGCCCACATCCTGGCCGAGATGGCCAAGGCGCTGACGGCGGCCCGTCCGGAGCTCGGCGAGTACGCGCCGCGCATCGAGACGATGCAGATCCCGACGGACAAGATCCGCGACGTGATCGGCACCGGCGGCAAGGTGATCCGCGAGATCGTCGAGAAGACCGGCGCCAAGATCAACATCGAGGACACGGGCGTCGTGAAGATCGCCTCGGCCGACGGCAAGGCGATCAAGGCGGCCTACAACTGGATCCGCTCGATCGTGGCGGAGCCGGAGGTCGGCGTGATCTACGACGGCACGATCGTGAAGTGCATGGAGTTCGGCGCCTTCGTGAACTTCTTCGGCGCCAAGGACGGCCTCGTCCACATCTCGGAGCTCGCCGCGAACCGGGTCGCCAAGGTGACGGACGTCGTCAAGGAAGGCGACAAGGTCAAGGTGAAGTTCCTCGGTCAGGACGACCGCGGCAAGATCCGCCTGTCCATGAAGGTCGTCGACCAGCAGACGGGCGAGGACATCACCGAGAAGGTGAAGGCTCAGCGCGACGCCGAGCGGGCCGAGCGCGGCGACGAGCCGCGCGAGCCGCGCGAGGGCGGCCGCCACCGCGGCGAGCGCCGCCGCGAGGCCGGCGAGTAAGTACGCGGGACGCCCGCGCCGGCCTCGGTCGGCGCGGGATGTCGCGGACGGGCGCGGTCCTCCGGGGCCGCGCCCTTTTCGTTGCGCCGCCGGGAGGGGGCTCCGCCGGCCGTCGGCCGGGAACGGGGCGCCGGATGCCGCGTTCCCCCGCGACTTCCCAACCGGAGACCCTCATGGCCAACGACATGATGCACGACATCTTCAGCGGGCAGCCGAACCTGTCGACGACGGAGCGCGCCGTCTCGGTGGCGCTGGGCCTCGGCATCGCCGCCGCCGCGGCGCAGCCCCGTCCCAACAAGCTCCTGAGCCTGCTGGCGCTCGTGGTCGGCGTCGGGCTGGCGGTCCGGGGCGCGACCGGCCACTGCGCCGTGAAGGCCGCGTCCGAGCATCTCTGAGTATCAGCCCTCGGAGGGCTTCGGCGCCTCCGTCTTTGCGAGCGCAGCGAAGCAATCCAGGCAGTGCGACGTTCGACGTCGTCGCGCTGCCCTGGGTCACGTCGCTGCGCTCGCGATGATGGAGAGCGCTGTGTTGAGACCCGCCACCGGAATGCGTCGGTCAAAAAAAGGGGCGCCCCGCGGGGCGCCCCTCGTCGTGTCCGGACCTGCCGGACGGGTCAGTAGGTGGTGGTGCGGCGGCCGGCGATCATGCCGTAGATGAACAGCACCACCACGGCGCCCACGATGGCGCCGATGAAGCCCGCGCCCTGGTTGGGCCCGTACCAGCCGATGGCCTGTCCCAGGAAGGTCGCCACGAAGGCGCCGACGATGCCGAGGATCGTGGTCAGGATGAAGCCGGCGGGCTCGTTCGGGCCCGGCATGATGAACTTGGCGATGACGCCGGCGAGAAACCCGATGATGATGGTCCAGAGAATGCCCATGACTGACCCCAAGGCGTGATTGTCGATGGCGGCAGAACGCTTCGAGGCCCGCGACGGTTGCCCGCACCCCGGCCGCCGATGACGATTTTCCTCGGGTTCCCGCGGCGCGTGCGCGCGCGGCCCTTTACGGCCGGGCCGGTGCGGCGGCAGATACGCCGGTTCTCGAGGATGTGGAGACGGGTATGGACATTCAGCGGATCGAGCCGGGCAAGCGGATGTCGCAGGCCGTCACCTTCGGCGACATGGTCTACCTCGCCGGGCAGGTCGCGTCCGACACGGTCGGCACCGGGGTCACGATCCAGACCCAGCAGATCCTGTCGGAGATCGACCGGCTGCTCGCCGCGGCCGGCAGCGACAAGGCGCGGATCCTCTCGGCCACCATCTACCTCGCCGACATCGCGACGTTCGCGGAGATGAACGCCGCCTGGGACGCCTGGGTGTCTCCGGAGAACGCGCCGGCCCGCGCCACCGTCGAGGCCAAGCTCGCCGCGCCGGAGTACCTGGTCGAGATCGTGATCGTGGCCGCGAGGAGCCGGTGATCGGCCCGCGCCGGACCGTCCTGGCGGCGGCCGCGGCCGTCCTCGCGGGAGGGCTCCTGGCGGTCCTGCCCCTCGTGCGGCCGGCACCGGCCGCCGAGGAGCGGGTCGTCAACATCTACAACTGGTCGGACTATATCGACCCGCAGGTGCTTGAGGCCTTCACCCGCGAGACCGGGATCAAGGTCGTCTACGACACCTACGACAACAACGAGATCTTGGAGACCAAGCTGCTCGCCGGCCGGTCGGGCTACGACATCGTCGTGCCGTCGGGACCGTACCTGCAGCGGCTGATCCGGGCCGGCGCGTTCCTGCCCCTCGACAAGTCCAAGCTGAAGAACCTCGGCAATCTCTGGCCCGAGGTGACCAGCCGGCTGGCGGCCTACGATCCCGGCAACACCTACGCCGTCGACTACATGTGGGGCACGACCGGCATCGGCTACAACGTCGCCGCCGTGCGCGAGCGCCTGGGCGCCGGCGCGGCCGTGAATTCGTGGTCCGTCGTCCTCAATCCCGCCTCGGCCAACAAGCTGAAGGAGTGCGGGATCATGATGCTCGACAGCCCCGAGGACCTGATCCCCAGCATGCTCCCGGCCTTCGGCGCGAAGGCGGATTCCAAGCGCTGGGACGACATGACCCTGGTGACCGACGCCCTCTACAAGGTGCGCGGCGCCGTGCGGAAGTTCCACTCGTCGGAATACATCCAGGCGCTGGCCAACGGCGATATCTGCCTGGCCGTCGGCTATTCGGGCGACATCATGCAGGCCAAGCGCCGCGCCGAGGAGGCCAAGAACGGGATCGACATCGCCTACGTCGTGCCGAAGGAAGGCGCGCTCATGTGGTTCGACACCTTCGCGATCCCGAAGGATGCCGCCCACCCGGCCGAGGCGCTGGCCTTCATCGACTACATGATGCGGCCCGAGGTGGCGGCGGCCAACACCAACTTCGTCTCCTACGCCAGCGGCAACCTCGCGGCGAAGAGGTTCGTGAAGCCCGAGATCCTGAGCAATCCCGGCATCTACCCGGACGAGGCGACGATGCAGCGCCTGTCCATCAACACCGCCTGGGACGACCGCACCCAGCGCTTCGTCACCCGCCTCTGGACCCGGGTCCGCACCGGGCGCTGACGCGGATCGGCGTCGGAGGGGGCCGTCAGCGTTCCGGATCCGCCGGGATGCCGCTGCGGGCGAGCCACGCGCGGACCGCCGCGCGGGTCTCGCGCCCGGAATCGTTGAGCAGGCGCTCAGGGGTGGTGAAGAAGTACGGCTGGAAGGTCTTTCGCTGCGCGTTGCGCAGGGTCGGGTCGATCCCGGCCTCGAGCAGCCTCAGCACCCAGGGATTGGCCGCGCCGACCTGTGCCGCCACGTGCAGCAGCGAGTTGCCGGTGGCGTCGACCCGGTTCGGGTCCGCGCCGGCCCGCAGCAGCAGCGCGATCTGCGCCTCGCGCCGGTTCTGTACGGCGCGGAACAGCGGCGTCCACTGACCGCGCGGGCTCACCGGGTCGACCGGCGCGCCGTGGCGCAGCAGGATCTCCAGGTAGGTCGGATCCTCGACCATCGCCGCCATGTGCAGCGCGGTCTCCTGATCGAGCCCCGGCACAGACGGATCCGCCCCCGCGTCGAGCAGGGCCGACAGCGCGCGCGGCCGCGCGTTCCAGATCGCCCATTCGAGCAGGGTGAGGTTCCGGCCGCCGCGGACGGAGAGATCCAGGCCGGGCGCCAGCGCGGCGATGCGCGCGACGTCACCGCGGGCGACCGCCGCGGCGATCGCGGCGAGAGGGGATGCCTCGAAGGCGCCGCTGTGGTCCCCGGTCGGGGTCTCCATGACCGTTCGCTCCTCGGCGCCGCCTGATTCGGCGCTGCGTGACGCGGGTCATGTGATCGATAAACACGGAGGCGCCGCAAGGCCCCCTCCGCAAGTGTCGCCGCCGGGGCGCACCGGCGGCGCACAACGTGGTCAAGAAGCGATCTCGCCGCGGCGCCGGTCGAGACCGTCCGCGGCGAGCCTCGTCGATCCCGGAATCGATGACCTAGTGCTTCAGATCGTCCGGAACCTTGCCGCCGTTCTCGGCGAGCTTCTGCATGACCTGCTTGTGCAGCCAGATGTTCATGCTGGCCGAATCGTCCTTGTCGCCGGTGTAGTGGAGCTCGTCGGCGAGTTGCTTGCGCGCGGCGAGGCCGGAATCGAGTCCCAGCAGCTTCATCAGGTCGACGATCGAGTGGCGCCAGTCGAGCGTCTGCGGGTTCTTCTCGGCGAGGCCGGTGAGCACCGCCGCGACGTCCACCGGCCCGCTGCCGCCGGCCGTGCCGGGGACCGACGTGGAGGGCGTGCTCGTGCTGGCCTGGCCGCCGGAGCCGGCGTTGGGCGCGGGCGCGGCGTCCGCGGTGCCGCCACCGAACGGATGGAGGATCTTGCTGACGATGCTGCCGAGGAGGCTCATGGATCCGCTCCGATAATCGAGGCCCGATCTCCGCGTCGGGCGGCCATTCAACTGGCTGTGAGCCTTGGCGTTCCGCGATTCGGCAGGCTCGGGACGGTCGGCGCGGCGCGGCCCGGAGCGATCACGACCTCGGCCAGAGGGCGAGGACGAGCGCGGCCCGCTCCTCCGCGAGAGTGCCGTCCGGGACCGGGCGGCCCGCGCGGGCGTACCAGTAGCGCGCGTTGCCGTCGTCGCCCTCGACCCGGTGGAGATGGGCGTGGACCCAGGCCGCGTCGGACCCGCCGGCGTCCTGGACGAGGCGGTGCGCCCGCTCCCAGGCGGCGGAGGCCGGGCCGGACGCGTCCCGCTTGAGCCACCAGAGCGCGGCGAGCGGGGCGTCCCAGACGCTCGGCGGCTCGGACGCGGCGAGTGTCGCGGCGAAGGCGGCGGGGAGGCTCTCGGTCACGGCTGTCTCCTTCCCGGGCGTTTCAGCGGCCGGCGGCGCGCTCCGGCTGCCAGCGCCCGCGGCGCTGCCGGGCCGACCACGCGTAGCGGGCATCGCCGTCGAGGCGGTCGAGATGGTCGGAGAGGCGGTTGCGCTCGAGCCAGGACAGGGCCGCCTCCAGCTCCGGGAGGGTCATGGTCGCGCGGCCCTTGCCGAGCACCCGCTTGAGAACGGCGTTGTAGCGGTGGGCGAGGTTGCCGCCGCGGGGCACGCGCAGCGAGGTCTCGTCCTCCACAGCCTGGGACGCGACCGCGGCAGCGAGCCGCTGGCGCAGGGTCCGCTCGGTGACGGAGGGCGGTTCGGGCGCGGGCGCCGCGGGAACCGGTTCGGGGAGGCGCGGGCGCAGCAGGGCGTAGCGCATCCCGATCGCGTTGCTCTCCAGGGGCGTGATCCCGCCCGGCTCATCGTCGCGCCAGCGGGTCCGCTCCGGCACGACGGCGCTCGCCGGCCGCTCGCGGGGCGGCCGGACGCTGCTGCCCTGCTCAGTCTCGAGCTCCAGGCGGAACCGGGCGAAGAGCGGGTCGTCCGGGTGGAAGATCAGCGCCTGCTGCCCGTCGTAGGGGCCGGCATGGGGGTCGACCCGGGTGGCCCGGGCGAGCATCTGCTCGAGCCAGGGCCGCGAACGGATATGCGTCAGGGCCGCGACCACCGCGACCTCCGGGGCGTCGAGACCCTCGTAGGCCATCGCCACCGTCACCAGCACGGCCGGCTCCGGCGTGAGCCGGAACGCCGCCAGGGCCGCGTGGGCGTCGCCTTGACCGGAGGTCGCGAGACGGACATCGCGCGCGCCCTGCCCGGCCGGCATCCAGTCGCGCAGGGTCGCGAGATAGGCCCGCGCGCTCGCCTGATCGGGCGCCACCACGAGGAGCTTGCCGAGCCCCCGGGCCGGTTCGCCGGGCGGGAGATCGCGCTCCGCCCGGCGCCGGGCGCGCAGGCGCTTCGTGGCGAAGAACGCCTCGCTCAGAAGATCGCGGGCGAAGCCGGTCCGCAGGGCGGTGAACAGCGCCGGCCGGGTGGTGATCCGGACCGCGCCCGCGCCGAGCCGGTGCGGCCCGACGCGCGGGCTGTCGCCGGCGATCCGGCCGCCCTCCAGCCAGCTCGCCTCGCCGTCGAGGGCGCCGAACGTCACCGGCAGCACCGCCCGCTCGGCCAGCGCCTGCGCCCGCGAGTAGCCGATGACCGCGAGGCCGGGGGCGTCGAGATCGAGTTCCGGCCCGCGGCCGGGTGCGGCGGGCTGGTAGGGCAGCCCGAGGATCCGCCGCCCGTCCGCCCGCTCCAGCGTCCCGGACAGGTACAGGCGCACGGTCGCCGCCTCCATGACGGGCAGCATCGCGCGGGACCACGCCCCCGCCTCGGCATCCTCCGCGGAGGCTTCGTCGGCGCCCGGGCGACCGGGGACCGGCAGGTGATGAACCTCGTCGACCACCAGCAGGGTGCGGTGCGCCCGCGCCTCCGCGAGGTGGAGCGCCGGGGCGGCGGCGACGGCCTGATAGGTCGTGACGTAGCCGGCCAGACCGCGCGCCGGGTCGCGCTCGTTGTCGGCGGCCCGGACGCTGAGGGCGTGCCCGAAGGCCGCGCGCCACAGCGGGTCGGCGAAGGCTTCCTCGGCCTGCAGCCGCAGGGAATCCCGCGGCACCACCCAGACCACGCGCTCGACGAGCCCCGCCTCGATCAGCCGGTGCGCGGCGATGACCGGCAGCAGCGACTTGCCCCCGCCCGGCGTGACCGCCGCCAGGATCTTCCGGACATGGGCCGCCTCCCCGCTCGCCATGGCCGCGACCAGGGCCATCAGCGTGCGCTGGTGCGACCGCAGGGACGGGGCGGGACGGGTCAAGGGCCGGCGAAGCAGGGCGACATCGCCACACCGTGGCCGATCCGGATTCCTTTGTGAATCCCCGGAGTCGCGGAACGTTCGCGTTTTCGTCCCAATGGCGGAGCCGCGGGCACCGCGAGGCCGGAAGAGGGTCGACTCGGCAAGCGCGGCCGCCCGGATCGCGGCGACGCCGAGCGAAACCGCCCCGCTCTCCACGATTGCCGCGTCCGGCGAGGCGGATCGGTCCACCATAAGCGTTGACACCCGGCCCACCCCTCACCATAAGGGCGCCGCGGGCGATGCCCGCCTTGGGGGAATGTCCCGAGCGGCAAAGGGGGCGGACTGTAAATCCGCTGCGTAAGCTTCGTAGGTTCGAGTCCTACTTCCCCCACCAAGTTCTTCCCGATCCCGTCAGCCTTGTTTCGCCAGCGCGGCCTCGATGCGCGCGGCCGCGGCGGCCGAGAAGCCCTTCCCTGCGAGCCCCTGCCCCGCGGCGGCCTGACCGGTGAGCGAGCGGCGCTTGCCTCCCGGCAGATGCGCCTGCCGCAGCGCGTGGGCGTCCCGGTGACTGGCATGGGTGATCGCGATGGCCAGCGCGTCGGCGGCGTCCGCGACGCGGAACTCGGCCTTCGGCAGGAGGAAGCGGACCATCGCCTGGATCTGCACCTTCTCGGCGTGGCCGGAGCCCGCGACGGTCTTCTTGATGAGGTTGGGGGCGTACTCGAACACCGGCAGTCCGGCGAGGGCCGGCACGAGCAGCGCCATCGCCCGCGCATGGCCCAGCTTGAGCGTCGCCTGGGCGTCCTTGTTGACGAAGGTCTCCTCCACGGCGACCTCGTCGGGCCGCACGGCCTCGACGACGCGGCCGATCCCCTCGAACAGTTCCCGCAGGCGCAGGGCCAGCGGAAGCTCCCCGTCCGAGGTCACGACCCCGCAATCGCCGTAGGTGAGCTTCGTGCCCTGCGCGGTGATCAGGCCCCAGCCGGTGCGGCGGAGTCCGGGGTCGATCCCGAGAATGCGGACGGCGCTGGTCATGGGGCTCCACGGCTCGGTGAACGGCCCGAGGCTGCCGTACGTATCGTGAACGCTTGGTTTCACCAAGGTTCCGAACGCGGAAGCGGTCGGCCGTGGCCGGCCCGGCACGGTGCCGGGTCGAACTCACCCCCGGCGACCGAGGAGGATCAGCGCCGTTCCGGCGAGGCAGACCGCGCTGCCCGCGAGGTCCCACCGGTCGGGCCGCTGACCCTCCGCGAGCCACAGCCACAGGACCGAGGCCGCGACGTAGACGCCGCCGTAGGCCGCGAAGGCGCGCCCCGCCGCGGGGCTGTCCACGAGGGTCAGGAGGGCCGCAAAGGCCGCCAGCGAGGCGAGGCCCGGCAGCGCCCACCAGGCCGACCGCCCGAGCCGCAGCCAGGCCCAGAACGCGAAGCAGCCGGCGATCTCGGCGAGGGCGGCGGCCGCGTAGGCGAGGAGGATCATCGCGTCAGCTTGGCACGGCGCGCCGCGCGGGACGAGCCCGGCCCCGAGGACGGACCGCGACCGGCATTAAGCTCTCGGCAAGGAGGATCCGGTCGAGTGTCGCCATGAGCACGCATGCGAGCACCCGTGAGACCCAGGACGACCGGCTGCTGTTTCCGGGGGACGCCCGCCTCCGCGACGCCGTCCTCGCCTGGATCGAGGCGCTGGCGCGGGAGCGGCGGATGTCGTCCAACACCGTCGAGGCGTACGGGCGCGACCTCCGGCAGTTCCTCCATCACCTCGCGTCCCGTCAGGGGACGCCGACGATCCCGATGCTGATCGGGCTCAAGGTGCGGGACATCCGCGGCTTCATGGCCGCGCGCCGGGCCGATGAGGTCTCCGGGCGCTCGCTGATGCGCATGCTGGCGGGTCTGCGCTCCTTCGCGCGCTTCCTCGAGCGGGAGGGCTTCGGCACCGTCTCGGCCCTGGGCGGTGTGCGCTCGCCCAAGGTCCCGCGACGGCTTCCCCGTCCCCTGCCCGTCTCCGCCGCGGTGGCGCTGACCGATACCGCGATCCGCGCCGGCGAGGAGCGGGAGCCCTGGGTCCTCGCCCGGGACGCCGCCGTTCTGGCGCTGCTCTACGGCGCTGGGCTGCGCATCTCCGAGGCCCTGGGCCTGACCCGCCGTGACGCACCCCTGCCCGGGGTCGATCAGGTCACCGTGCTCGGCAAGGGCGGCAAGCAGCGCATGGTGCCGATCCTGCCCGTCGTGGCGCAGGCCGTGGCGGACTACGTCGCCGCCTGTCCCCTGCCGCTGCTGCCGGAGGGACCGCTGTTTCTCGGTGCCCGGGGTGGCCCGCTCTCGCCGCGCATCATCCAGTACACGGTCGCGCGCGCCCGCGGCGCCCTGGGCCTGCCCGAGAGCGCCACACCGCACGCCCTGCGGCATTCCTTCGCAACCCATCTGCTGGCGCGCCAGGGCGAACTCCGGGCGATCCAGGAACTCCTGGGCCATGCTTCGCTCTCCACGACGCAGCTCTACACGCAGGTCGACGCCGCCCGCCTCATGAGTGCCTACGCGGCGGCCCATCCGCGGGCTGGCCATTGAGCAAGATTGCTAAAAACTTCGACTTCGAGAGCCTTCATCATCGTCTATAGGCGCGTCTTCCGGTTCGCCCAGTGCAGAATCCCGCTCTTTAAGAGCTTCGTCACGATCTTCAGCCAATATGGGCAACGAACGGGATGGGGTTGGGCGGGCGTCATGGATCTTCAGGATGGGAGGGCGCCGGCACGTGTCGTAATCGCGGATTGCGATCCGGGCCGCCGCGCCTCCCTGAGAGAGATCGTCCTGCGATTCGATCCCAGCGCGGTGATCGATGAGGCGACCTCGGGTCAGGCGCTCTGCGACATCCTCCTCCGCCACCGTCCCACCCTGGCCTTCGTGGGAATGCAGCTCGACGATCTCAGCGGCCCCGAAGCCGTCGCCGTCGCGCGCCGGGCGGGTGCGGAGCCCCCCTGCCTGGTGCTGGTGGCGACCCGCGTGCTGCCGCACTGGCAGGAGATCGCCACGAGCCTCGGCGCCTACGAAGTCCTGAAGACGCCCCTCGACCCGAGCCATATCGAGCCGCTGCTCCACGCGGATGCCCGCCGTCGCGCACCGACCCGGGCCCTGCTCGCCTGCTCGACTCCGGCCGGGCGGTCGGCCATCAGCCGCGTCGTGGCGCGCAGCGGGTTCGCGATCGAGCTCGACGAGACGGATGACGGCCGCCACGCCCTCAAGCAGCTGAAGCTCGCCGCCTACGACTTCGCCTTCATCGACGTGAAGCTCGGCGGCATCGACGGGCTCGAACTGGCCTGTCAGATCCAGCCCCTCGGCCTCCCGACCCGGATCACCCTGCTGACCACGTCCGAACTGGAGCCCGTCGCCCAAGCCGGCCGCTACTTCGGCGTCGACGCCGTGCTGCGGATGCCGTTCTACGCCCGCGACATCGACCTCGCCCTGCACAACGCGCTGGGCCTGCGTCGGCCGTATCTGCTGAACGCCCTGACGGCCCCGCCCGCGCCGAGCGCACTGCTGCGGATCGCCGACCTGCCGAATTCCAGGCGCAAGATCGCCTGACCCCGCGCCGGGCCGTCGCTCTGCGGGCCAGTCAGGTTCGAGGCGCGCGGTGTGTGACGGAACGCGAAGGCCCCCTTTCCCGCACGGGAGAGGGGGCCTCCGCGCAGGCGGTCGAGCCCACCGAGGTAGCAATCCGCGCAGCCGTGGGCCTTGGCCCGTCAGACGTGGATGGCGCGCTTGTTGACCGCCAGCGCGGCTTCCTTGACGGCCTCGGTCAGCGTCGGGTGCGCGTGGCAAGTGCGGGCGATGTCCTCGGACGAGGCGCCGAACTCCATCGCGACCGCCACCTCGGCGATCAGGTTGCCGGCATCCGCGCCCACGATGTGCACGCCGAGTACCCGGTCGGTCTGGGCGTCGGCCAGCACCTTCACGAACCCGTCGGTGGTGCCGTTCGCCTTGGCCCGGCCATTGGCTGTGAAGGGGAACTTGCCGGCGTTGTAGGCCACGCCGTCCTTCTTCAACTCCTCCTCGGTCTTGCCGACCGAGGCGACCTCCGGGAACGTGTAGACCACGTTCGGGATCACGCCGTAATTCACGTGGCCGGACTGGCCGGCCAGCATCTCGGCGATCGCCACGCCCTCGTCCTCGGCCTTGTGGGCGAGCATCGGGCCGGCGATCACGTCGCCGATGGCGTAGATGCCGGTGACGTTGGTCGCGTAGTGGGAATCGGTGAGGATCCGGCCCTTGTCGTCCCGCTGGACGCCGACCGTGTCGAGGCCGAGGCCCTCCGTGTAGGGCGTCCGGCCGATGCAGACGAGGACCACGTCGGCCTGCAGCGTCTCCGCCGCGCCGCCCGCGGCCGGCTCGACCGTGACCGTCGCGCCGCCCTTCTTGCCGACCTCGACGCCCGTCACCTTGGTGGACAGCTTGAAGGCGATTCCCTGCTTCGTCAGGATCCGCTGGAACTGCTTGCCGACCTCGCCGTCCATGCCCGGCAGCACCCGGTCGAGATACTCGACCACGGTCACCTCGGAGCCGAGCCGGCGCCAGACGGAACCCAGCTCCAGCCCGATCACGCCGGCGCCGATGACGAGGAGCTTCTTCGGCACCCGGTCGAGTTCCAGGGCGCCGGTGGAGGAGACCACGACCTTCTCGTCGATGGTGACGCCGGGCAGGCGCGCCACGTCCGAGCCGGTCGCGATGACGATGCTCTTCGTCTCGAGCATCTGGTTGCCGCCATCCTCGGCGATGACCTCGACGCGGCCGGCGCCGGCGATCCGGCCGGTGCCGTGGAAGGTGTCGACCTTGTTCTTCTTGAGCAGGAACTCGACGCCCTTGGTGTTGCCGGCGACGCCCTCAGCCTTGAAGGCCATCATCTTCTTCAGGTCGAGCTTCGGCGTGCCGACGTCGATGCCGAGATCGGCGAAGTGCGTGTTGGCCTCCTCGAAGGCCTCCGACGCGTGCAGCAGGGCCTTGGACGGGATGCAGCCGACATTGAGGCAGGTGCCGCCGTGCGTCGCGCGCTTCTCGACCACCGCGGTCCGCAGGCCGAGCTGCGCCGCGCGGATCGCGCAGACGTAGCCGCCGGGGCCGGTGCCGATGACGACGAGATCGTAGGACATGAGGCTTCGCTTCCGCTCGGTCGTGCCGCGTGCGAGACGGGCAGGGAATGTCAGGTGGGGCTTGGCCTCAGCGGCCGCCGCCGATGTCGAGGATGGCGCCCGTGGTGTAGGAGGCCTCGTCCGAGAGGAGCCACACGATCGGTGCGGCCACCTCCTCGGCGGTGCCGGCCCGCTTCATCGGGACGCCGGGGCCGAGACGCTCGACCCGGTCCGGCTCGCCGCCGCTGGCGTGGATCTCGGTGGCGATGATGCCGGGCGCCACCGCGTTGACGCGGATGCCGTCGGCGGCGACCTCGCGGGAAAGCCCGATCGTCAGCGAGTCGATGGCGCCCTTGGAGGCCGCGTAGTCCACGAACTGGCCGGGGCCGCCGAGGCGCGCCGCCACCGAGGACAGGTTGACGATCGCGCCCCCTGCCCCGCCGCGCTTGATCGACATGCGCCGCACCGCCTCCCGCGCGCACAGGAAGCTGCCGACCACGTTGGTGGTCATCATGCGCTGCAGGCGGGCGACGCTCATGTCGGCGACATCGGACTTCACGTCGACCACGCCGGCATTGTTGACGAGCGCCGCGAGGCGGCCGAGGCCGTCGGCCGCCTTGAACAGGGCGATGACGTCGGCCTCGTTGCCGACGTCGCCCTTCACGGCGAGCGCCCGTCCGCCCTTGGCCGCGATCGCGTCCACCACGCCCTGCGCGGCGGCGGCGTCCGACACGTAGCTCAGGCAGACGGCGTAGCCGCGCTCCGCCAGGAGGAGCGCCACCGCGCGGCCGATGCCGCGGCTGCCGCCCGTGACGATCGCGACCCTGTTCTCAGCGCTCGACATGGCTGCCTCAGAGGTCCAGCACGAGGCGCGCCGGATCCTCCAGAGCCTCCTTGACCCGCACCAGGAAGGTCACGGCCTCCTTACCGTCGACGATGCGATGGTCGTACGACAGGGCGAGGTACATCATCGGCCGCGCCTCGATTTTGCCGGCGCGGACCACCGGGCGCTCCTCGATGCGGTGCATGCCGAGGATGCCCGACTGCGGCGCGTTGAGGATCGGCGTCGACATCAGCGAGCCGTAGATGCCGCCGTTGGTGATCGTGAAGGTGCCGCCCTGCATCTCCTCGATGGAGAGCTTGCCGTCGCGGGCCTTCTTGCCGAAGCCGGCGATCTTCTTCTCGATGCCGGCGATCGACAGGTCGTCGGCGTCGCGCACCACCGGCACGACGAGACCCTTATCGGTGCCGACCGCGATGCCGATGTGGTAGTAGTTCTTGTAGACGAGGTCCTGCCCGTCGATCTCGGCGTTGACCGCCGGCACGTCCTTGAGGGCGCCGATCACCGCCTTGGTGAAGAAGCCCATGAAGCCGAGCTTCGTGCCGTGCTTCTTCTCGAAGATATCCTTGTACTGGCTGCGCATCGCCATCACGGCCGACATGTCGACGTCGTTGAACGTCGTCAGCATCGCCGCGGTGTCCTGCGCGTCCTTCAGGCGGCGCGCGATGGTCTGGCGCAGCTTCGTCATGCGCACGCGCTCCTCGCGCGCGGCGTCGTCCGGCGCCGAGGGGGCGCGCGGCAGGGTCGGACGGGCCTCCTTGGCGGGCGCCGCCGGGGCCGGTCCCTTGGCGATCGCGCCGAGCATGTCGCCCTTCGTGACGCGTCCGTCCTTGCCGGACCCGCTCACCGACGACGGGTCGACACCCGATTCCCGGGCGAGCTTGGCCACCGCCGGGCCGTTGTCGCCGACCCGGCGCTGCTGGGCCGCGGGGGCGGCGGCATCGCCGTGGTTGCCGTAGCCGGCGGACGATTCCTGGGCCGGGGCCTCGGCCTTCGCGGGCGCGGCGGCCTTCGGGGCCTCGCTCCGGCTCTCGGCCTTGGTCTCGGCGCTCTCCTTCGGGGCGGCCTTCTTGGCCGTGCCGCCGCCGGCTCCGGCCTCGACGATCGAGCCGAGCAGGGCACCGGGCTCCACGGTCTCGCCGTCCTTGACCAGGATCTCGCCGAGCTCGCCGGCCGCCGGGGCGTTCACCTCCAGGGTGACCTTGTCGGTCTCGAGCTCGACGATCGGCTCGTCGGCCGCGACCGTGTCGCCGGGCTTCTTGAACCAGCGGCCGATCGTGGCCTCGCTCACGGATTCGCCGAGGGTCGGGACGAGGATGTCGGTTGCCATGCTCTCTTCTGCCCCGCGGGGGGCCTCCTCTGGATGTCGGGCCGCGACGTCAGCGCCGCAGGATCAGGGATGGAACGGGCGAGACGGTGTACCGGAAGCCTGCCTGCGCCATCAGGACGGGATCTGCTTCGCCGAGCGCCTCGGCCCGGGCCGCGTCGTCGGCCTCGACCAGGGCGAGGCCCCAGGTGCCGCCGGACTCGAAGACGGGTCCGACCGCGATGGCGGTGCCGGCGGCCGCCTGCTCCATCCAGTATCCGGAATGCGCCGAGAACAGCGCCTTCTCGGCCTCCGTCGCGTCGAACGGGAAGCTCGGGCGGGGCGGTTCCAGGCGGAGCAGGAAGTAGGCCATGGCCGGACGATCAGACCGCCAGGGCCTCGTTGAGGAAGGCCTGGAGCTGCGCCTGGTGCTTCGACATCTGGCCGACCGCCGTGGAGGCGGAGGCCGGACGGCCGACGTAGCGGGCGCGCTTCACCGCGGAGCCGGCCTGGCCGAGCACCCACTCGAGGTAGGGCTCGACGAAGGACCAGGCGCCCATGTTCTTGGGCTCCTCCTGGCACCAGATCACGTCGGCGTTGCGGAACCGGGCCATCTCGTTGGCCAGCGCCTTCAGGGGGAACGGGTAGAGCTGCTCGACGCGCATCAGGTAGATGTCGTTGAGGCCGCGCTTCTCCCGCTCCTCCAGCAGGTCGTAGTAGACCTTGCCGGAGCACAGCACGACGCGGCGGATCTTGTCGTCGCGCACGAGCTTGTTCTGCGCGCCCTCCTCCTCGGCGTCGTCCCAGAGGACGCGGTGGAAGGTCGAGCCCTCGGCGAGCGCGTCGAGGTTCGACACGGCGCGCTTGTGGCGCAGCAGCGACTTCGGCGTCATCAGGACCAGCGGCTTGCGGAAATCGCGCTTCAGCTGCCGGCGCAGGATGTGGAAGTAGTTCGCCGGCGTCGTGACGTTGGCGACCTGCATGTTGTCCTCGGCGCAGGCCTGGAGGTAGCGCTCCAGGCGGGCCGAGGAGTGCTCGGGCCCCTGGCCCTCGTAGCCGTGCGGCAGCAGCAGCACGAGGCCCGACATGCGCAGCCACTTGCGCTCGCCGGAGGCGATGAACTGGTCGATCACCACCTGGGCGCCGTTGGCGAAGTCGCCGAACTGGGCCTCCCAGAGGACCAGGGCGTTCGGCTCGGCGAGCGAGTAGCCGTACTCGAAGCCGAGCACCGCTTCCTCGGAGAGCATCGAGTTGATGATCTCGATCGCGGCCTGCCCCTCGCGGATGGCGTTGAGCGGCGTGAAGCGCTGCTCGTTCTCCTGGTCGATCACCACCGCGTGGCGCTGCGAGAACGTGCCGCGCTCCACGTCCTGACCCGACAGGCGGACCCGGTTGCCGTCGAGGAGCGTCGCCCCGAAGGCCAGGGCCTCGGCGGTCGCCCAGTCGATGCCGACCCCCGTCTCCACCGCCTTGGCGCGGTTGTCCATGAAGCGCTGGATCGTGCGGTGCAGGTGGAAGCCGGGCGGCGCCTGCGTGATCCTGCGCCCGATCTCCTGCAGGGTCCCGGCCGGCACGGCGGTGCGGCCGCGGCGCGGGTCGTCCACGTCCTCGTGCACGGCCTTCACGCCGGACCAGCGGCCGTCGAGCCAGTCGGCCTTGTTGGCCTTGTAGTTGTTGGCGACGTCGAGCTCGCTGTCGAGCATCCCGCGGAACTCGGCCTTGCGGGCGTCGAGCGCCTCCTGGGTCACCGAGCCGTTCTCGACGAGCTTGCGGCCGTAGCTCTCCAGCACCGAGGGATGCTTGCGGATCCGCTGGTACATCTTCGGCTGGGTGAAGGCCGGCTCGTCGCCCTCGTTGTGGCCGAAGCGGCGGTAGCACAGCATGTCGATCACGACCGGCTTGCCGAACTTCTGCCGGTACTCGACCGCGACCTTGGCGGCGAAGGTGACGGCTTCCGGATCGTCGCCGTTGCAGTGGAAGATCGGCGCCTCGACCATCTTGGCGACGTCGGACGGGTAGGGCGAGGAGCGGGAGAAGCGCGGATCGGTCGTGAAGCCGATCTGGTTGTTGATGATGAAGTGGACCGAGCCGCCGGTGCGGTGGCCCTTCAGGCCCGACAGGCCGAAGCACTCCGCCACCACGCCCTGGCCCGCGAAGGCGGCGTCGCCGTGGATCAGGAGCGGCAGCACCGTGCGGCGCTCGATGTTGGGCTTGGCCCACTGGTCCTGCTTGGCGCGGACCTTGCCGAGCACCACCGGGTCGACGATCTCGAGGTGGGACGGGTTGGCGGTGAGCGACAGGTGGACGTTGTTGCCGTCGAAGGCGCGGTCCGAGGACGCGCCCAGGTGGTACTTCACGTCGCCCGAGCCCTCGACCTCGGCCGGGGAGGCCGAGCCGCCCTTGAACTCGTGGAACACCGCCCGGAAGGGCTTGGCCATCACGTTGGTGAGCACGTTGAGCCGGCCGCGATGGGCCATGCCGAGCACGATCTCGCGCACGCCCAGCGCGCCGCCGCGCTTGATGATCTGCTCCAGCGCCGGGATCATCGCCTCGCTGCCGTCGAGGCCGAAGCGCTTGGTGCCGGTGTACTTGAGGTCGAGGAACTTCTCGAAGCCCTCGGCCTCGATCAGCTTGTTGAGGATCGCCCGGCGTCCCTCGGGGGTGAAGGAGATCTCCTTGTCCTTGCCCTCGATGCGCTCCTGGATCCACGCCTTCTCGGCGGGATCCGAGATGTGCATGAACTCGACGCCGAGCGTCTGGCAGTAGGTCCGCTCCAGGATGCCGACGATCTCGCGGATCGTGCCGAACTGCAGGCCGAGGACGTTGTCGAGGAAGATCGGACGGTCCCAGTCGGCCTCCTCGGTGAAGCCGTAATGCTGCGGGTGCAGCTCCTCGTGATCGCCCCGCGGCGCGAGCCCCAGCGGGTCCAGCTTGGCGTGCAGGTGGCCGCGCATCCGGTAGGAGCGGATCAGCATGATCGCCCGCACCGAATCCTTGGTCGCCTGCTCCACCGACACGCCGGTGGTGGCGGTGACGCTGTCCTGCGGCTTGCCGGGCTTGGGCTCCTTGGCTTCCCGCGCGACGATCTTGTCGCCGATCGCCTTCTCCAGGGCGCCCCAGTTGCCGTCGAGCGCCGAGACCAGCTCGCCGTTGAGCGGCACCGGCCAGTGCGGCTTCTCCCAGGAGGCGCCGGCGGCGTTCTTCTCGACCAGGGTCTCGTCCTCGCCGAGCCCCTTGAAGAAGGTCTGCCACTCCGGATCCACCGAGGACGGGTTGCGGGCGTAGGCCGCCTGCAATTCCTCGATGTAGGCGGCGTTGGCGCCGTACAGGAACGAGGTTTCGAGGAGCGCTTCGTTCACGTCCTGGCGTGCCATGGTGCGTCCATCCTGATCGCGCGGGCAGGCTCCCCTGCCCTCCGGGCTCCCCGTCAGCGCGGCGGAGCGCCCTCGAACCGAAACGGGGCGGGTGACCGCCCCGCTGAGATCGTCTGCACGCCCGATATGGGCGTCGCGGCCCTGCGATGGCCGCGACGCAGGCGCGCGGGCCTTTAGCCCTTCAGCACCTCGACGAGCGTCGAGCCCAGCCGGGCCGGCGACGGCGACACGCGGATGCCCGCGGCCTCCATGGCGGCGATCTTGTCCTCGGCGCCGCCCTTGCCGCCCGAGATGATCGCGCCGGCATGGCCCATGCGGCGGCCCGGAGGCGCCGTGCGGCCGGCGATGAAGCCGACCATCGGCTTCTTGCGCCCGCGCTTGGCCTCGTCCTTGAGGAACTGCGCCGCCTCCTCCTCGGCCGAGCCGCCGATCTCGCCGATCATCACGATCGACTCGGTCTTCGGGTCGGCGAGGAACAGCTCCAGCACGTCGATGAACTCGGTGCCCTTCACCGGGTCGCCGCCGATGCCCACCGCCGTGGTCTGGCCGAGGCCGGCATTGGAGGTCTGGAACACCGCCTCGTAGGTCAGCGTGCCCGAGCGGGACACGATGCCGACCGAGCCCGGCCGGAAGATGTTGGCCGGCATGATGCCTATCTTCGACTCGCCGGCCGTGACGATGCCCGGGCAGTTCGGCCCGACGAGGCGCGACTTCGAGCCCGTCAGCGCCCGCTTCACCCGCACCATGTCGAGCACCGGGATGCCCTCCGTGATGCAGACGATCAGCGGCACCTCGGCGCTGATCGCCTCGCAGATCGCGTCGGCGGCGCCGGGCGGCGGTACGTAGACCACCGAGGCCTCGGCGCCCGTAGCCTCGCGCGCCTCCGCGACCGTGTCGAAGACCGGCAGGCCGAGATGGCTGGAGCCGCCCTTACCGGGCGACGTGCCGCCGACCATCTTGGTGCCGTAGGCGATGGCCTGCTCGGAGTGGAAGGTCCCGTTCTTGCCGGTGAAGCCCTGGCAGATGACCTTGGTGTTGGCGTCGATCATCACCGACATGATCAGGCTCCCTTCACGGCGGCGACGATCTTCTGGGCGGCGTCGTCGAGGTCGTCCGCGGGGATGACGTTGAGGCCGGAATTGCGGATGATGGCCTTGCCCTGCTCGACGTTGGTGCCCTCGAGGCGCACCACCAGCGGCACCTGCAGGCCCACCGCCTTCACGGCCGCGATCACGCCGTTGGCGATCACGTCGCACTTCATGATCCCGCCGAAGATGTTGACGAGGATCCCTTTCACGTTCGGGTCGGCGGTGATGATCTTGAACGCCGCCGTGACCTTCTCCTCCGAGGCGCCGCCGCCGACATCGAGGAAGTTCGCCGGCTCCTCGCCGTAGAGCTTGATGATGTCGAGCGTCGCCATGGCGAGGCCGGCGCCGTTGACCATGCAGCCGATCGTGCCGTCGAGCGCGATGTAGGCCAGGTCGTACTTGGACGCCTCGATCTCCTTGGCGTCCTCCTCGGTCTCGTCGCGGAGCGCCATGATGTCCGCGTGCCGGTAGAGGGCGTTCGAATCGAAGGCCATCTTGGCGTCGAGGCACTTGAGGTGCCCGTCGGCGGTCAGCACCAGCGGGTTGATCTCCAGGAGGCTCATGTCCTTGGCCACGAAGGCCGCGTAGAGCTTCTCGGTCAGCGCGGCCGCTTCCTTGGCCTGGGCGCCCGACAGGCCCAGCGCCTTGGCGACGGCGCGGCCGTGGTGGGGCATCACGCCGGTGGCCGGGTCGACCGCGATCGTGTGGATCTTCTCGGGCGTGTCGTGGGCGACCGCCTCGATGTCCATGCCACCCTCGGTGGAGACCACGAAGGCGACGCCGCCCGTGGCGCGGTCGACCAGCATCGAGAGGTAGAATTCCTCGGCGATCTGGGCGCCTTCCTCGATGTAGAGGCGGTTGACCTGCTTGCCGGCCGGGCCGGTCTGGATGGTCACCAGCGTCTGGCCGAGCATCTCGCCGGCGAACTGCTTGACCTCGTCGATCGACTTGGTGACGCGCACGCCGCCCTTGGCGCCCTCGGGCGCGCCCTTGAAGGTGCCCTTGCCGCGGCCGCCCGCGTGGATCTGGCTCTTCACGACCCAGACGGGGCCGCCGAGCTCCTTGGCGGCGGCCTCGGCCTCCGACGGGTTGAAGATGGCCACGCCGCGGGAGACGGGCAGGCCGAACTCCTTCAGCACGGCCTTGGCCTGATATTCGTGGATATTCATCGGAGCCTCGTAAGGAGGAGCGAATAGGTGGCATCGGGCGGCGCGTAGAGAAATCGAGTGATCGAGATTCGAATCTCCGACCGCTACGCGCTGCCCGGTATCCGCTTACCGGTCAGGCGAGGCTGCTGTCGACGCCCTTGCAGGCCTCGATGAGTCCCGTCACCGAGGCGACCGACTTGTCGAACATGGTCTTCTCGGCCGCGTCGAAGGTCACCTCGAGCACGCGCTCCACGCCGTTGGCACCGATCACGATCGGCACGCCGATGAACATGCCCTTCACGCCGTACTGGCCGTCGAGGTAGGCGGCGCAGGGCAGGACCCGCTTCTTGTCGCGCAGGTAGCTCTCGGCCATGGCGATGGCGGAGGCGGCGGGCGCGTAGAAGGCCGAGCCGGTCTTGAGCAGGTTGACGATCTCGCCGCCGCCCTTGCGGGTGCGGTCGACCATGGCGTCGAGCTTCTCCTGGGTGGTCCAGCCGAGCTTGACGAGGTCCGTCAGCGGCACGCCCGCCACCGTCGAGTAGCGGGTCAGCGGCACCATGTCGTCGCCGTGGCCGCCGAGCACGAAGGCCGTGACGTCCTCCACCGACACCTTGAACTCCTCGGCGAGGAAGTGGCGGAAGCGCGCCGAATCCAGCACGCCGGCCATGCCGACGATCTTGTTGGTCGGGACACCCGAGAACTTCTGCAGCGCCCACACCATGGCGTCGAGCGGGTTGGTGATGCAGATCACGAAGGCGTCCGGCGCGTGGGTCTTGATGCCCTCGCCGACGGCCTGCATGACCTTGAGGTTGATGCCGATCAGGTCGTCGCGGCTCATGCCGGGCTTGCGCGGCACGCCGGCGGTCACGATCACCACGTCGGCGCCCTTGATGGCGGCGTAGTCGCTGGCGCCCGCGTAGGTCGCGTCGAAGCCCTCGACCGGGGCGGCCTCGGCGATGTCCAGCGCCTTGCCCTGCGGCACGCCGTCGACGATGTCGAACAGCACCACGTCCCCCAGATCCTTGAGGCCGGCCAGAAGGGCCAGGGTGCCGCCGATCTGGCCTGCGCCGATGAGCGCGATCTTGTTGCGAGCCATGTCGGATGTGTCTCCGCTGCGTTCGACTTCGGTGATGCGTTGCGCGAGGCCGGGGCCGCTCGTCCGTCAGGGTCCGAGGCCGGATTCGCCACTCTGAAATCTGCGCGGCTGTGTGGCCGAAAAGCACCGTGGCTTCAACCCGATGAGGGCCGCGCGGGCGGCGCGTCCGGGCCGTCGGATCGCCCTCGAGCGTCCCGACGGTGCCTCCGAAACGTCAACGTCGCGAATGTTTTAGGTGCAGTGCACCCTGGCGCGGGACGGCCGCGAAGCCGCGATGACAGATCTGGAATCCTGTCATTTCGGGGCGCGGCGGGCGGCGTGCGGCGCGGGAGGGCGCACGAACGACGAAGGCCCGGACGGTCTGTCCGGGCCTTCGAGAGAGAGCCTGTGGGTACGCGCCGGATCAGAGGATGCCGGAGCGCAGAACCCGCTGGATCGCGTGGATGACGGCCCCGAACCGGGCCTCGATCAGGTCGCGCGGCACCTCGGCATCGTGCTGGATCGCCAGCGGATGCGTGAAGCGGTAGCTCGCGTCGAAGATGTAGGCGATCGCCCGTTCCCGGTCCCGGGCCGAGAAGATCCCGGAGGTGATGCCCTCCTCGACCACGCGCTCGACCAGGCTGCGCAGCCGCACGCGGTGCCGCCGGGCGATCGGCCGTGCCGAGACGGTGGCGTCGAGATGGACCGCGAACAGGTTCGGCTCGTCGAACAGGGCGTCCCGCTGGACCGTCGCGAGGGCGGTCAGGAGGCGCTCGATCTTGTCGTCGGCGGGATCGGGCGCGTCGGCGATGCCGGCGAGCCGGGCTTCGACCTCGCGCAGCCAGCGGCCCGCCACCGCGTCGAGGAGCGCGTCCTTCGACGGGAAGTAGCGGTACACGTTCGCGTGCGTCATGCCGGCCTCGGCGGCGACGGCGACGACCGTCACGCGCTTGGGCCCGAGCCGCGAGAGGTGCTCGGTGGCGATCCCGAGGAGCCGCACGTCGGCCGCGACCGGCGCCCGCGGGCGGGCGGGACTGGCCGCCTCACCGCTCTCGCGGAGTGTGCCGGATTCGGCGTCGGCGACGGTGATCTTGGCCTTGGCGCTGAGCGCCTCCTCCTTGGACCCGTCGGACTCTGGCTTGAGGAAAGGAAGCGGAAGGCGGGAAGTGGACAGGTGGTAGGGCGAGACGGACCCCCATCATACCGGCTGAAGCGTCCCGGCGCTTCGCGTTGACGTTACGGCTTCCCCCCGGGAGCCCGGTTACCTGAGCGGATTAGGACCGCTTAAACACCCCTATGTGTCAGTTTGCCTTGAGAAGGCAACAAATTTTTCTCGTTATCACCTGCGTCAGAAGCGGTTCTTCCACGCCCGTAAGGCGACGAACACCGCCTCGGGATCGCTTTCCGGCGGAAGGTCGACGGATCGCGCCAGGGCCGGCTGCCCGCTGCGCAGGAACGGGTTGGTCGCCCGCTCCGCGCCCATGGTCGAGGGGATGAGGAACCGCCCCTCCGCCTGGGCGCGCTCGGCCTCGGCGAGGCGCTTCCTCAGCTCCGGGTTGTCCGGATCGGCCGCCAGGGCGAAGCGCGCGTTGGAGAGTACGTAGTCGTGGCCGCTGAAGACCCGCGTTGCGTCGGGCAGGTCGTCGAAGCGCCGCAGGGAGCGGTAGAGGGTCTCGGGCGGGCTCTCCATCACGCGCCCACAGCCGAGGGTGAACAGGGTGTCGCCGGCGCAGAAGAGGCCGGCTTCCGCGAACCAGTAGGTCACGTGGTCAACGCAGTGGCCCGGCGTCTCCCAGACCTGCGCCCCGAGGCTGCCGACCGTGACCGTGTCGCCCTCCCGCACGGTCACGTCCACCTGCGGGACCGCGTCGCCGGCCCTGGCGGGGGCGACCACCCGGGCACCGGTCGCCCGCTTCACCTCCGGGATGCCCTCGACATGGTCGGCGTGCCGGTGGGTCACGAGGATGTCGGTCAGCCGCCAGCCGGTCTCGTCGAGGGCCCGGAGGACCGGTCCGGCCTCCGGCACGTCGATCGCCGCGCAGGCGCCGGTCTGCGGATCGCGGATCAGCACGCCGATGTTGTCGCTGCGGCAGAGGAAGGTGCGAATCTCGGTCTCGGCGGCCATCGGACGGGGTCTCCCAAGAACGCGAACGGGCGCGAAGCGGCGCGAAATCTGTTGCCGTGAACAGGTGATGGTCCGGCGAGGTTCCTCCGGCGCTTGCCGCGCGGCGCGCGGCTCACCATTGAGTACGACGACCGTTCCGTCCGCGATCTCCTGTCCCTCCATGCGCCTCGACGTCAACGGCTTGCGGGCCTTCTACGCCAGCCCTCTGGGCCGCACGACGCACCGCGTGGTCGGCCGCGCGCTCCACGACTTCCTCGGCTCGGTCTCGGGGCTGCGCGTCCTCGGGATCGGCTACGCGACGCCGTATCTCGGGCCGGTTCACTGCATCGCCGAGCGCACCCTCGCCTTCATGCCGGCCTCGCAGGGCGTGGTGAACTGGCCGGGCACCGGGCGCTCCTGCGCGGCGCTCGCCGATCCCACCATGATGCCGCTGCCGGAGGCCGCCATCGACCGGGTCATCCTGGTCCACGCCCTCGAATCGGTGGAGAGCCCGACGGAGCTGCTGCAGGAGGTCTGGCGCACCCTGACGCCGGGCGGCCGCATGATCCTCGTGGTGCCCAACCGCCGGGGCGTCTGGGCCCGCCGGGAAGCGACGCCCTTCGGCCACGGCCAGCCCTACAGCCGCTCGCAGCTCGGGCGGCTCATGCGCGACACGCTGTTCTCGCCGGTGAGCTGGGCCGAGACCCTGTACATGCCGCCGGCCCGCTCGCGCCTGATGCTGCGCACCGGGCCAGCCTGGGAGTGGCTCGGCACCGGCCTGTCCCTGCCCTTCGCGGGCCTGCATGTGGTCGACGCGACGAAGCAGCTCTACCGGCCGGTGACCGTCCAGCAGGTGCGGCGCGCCCGCCGCCTCGCGCCGGCCCGGGTGCTGGTGCCGGCCCCCTCCCCGGGCTGACCCCGATGAGCCTCGACTTCACCACCCAGCAATTCCTGCTCGCCCTGTCGGCGCTGTTCTCGATCGTGAACCCGGTCGGGGGCGCCTTCATCTTCGCGCAGGTGGCGGGCGCCTTCAGCCACGCCGAGCGCGTGCTGCTGTCGCGCCGGATCGGCGTCTACGCCGCCCTGGTGATGCTCGGCGCCCTCTGGGCGGGCACGCCGATCCTGAACTTCTTCGGCGTCACCCTGGGGGCGCTGCGCATCGCCGGCGGCCTCGTGGTCATGTCGTCGGCCTGGACCCAGCTGAACCGGCCCGAGGCCCGGGAGGCGCGCAAGCAGGCCGAGGCCTCCGGGTCGGCGGGCCGCGGCCCGGCCCCCGCGGAGCCGCCGGGTGACCCGGCCCCCGGCCCCCTCTCCGACATCGCCTTCTTCCCCCTGACGCTCCCGTTCACCACCGGGCCAGGGACGATCGCGGTCGCCATCACCCTGGGGGCCAACCGGCCGGAGGCCTACGCGGAGCGCTTCGGCTTCTACATCGGCGTCACGCTGGCGGCCCTCGCGGTCGCCGCCACGGTCGCGGTTCTCTACGCCTCCGCCGACCGGGTCGTCGCCTTCATCGGCCCGGCCCGCGCCCGGGTGATGGGCCGCCTCTTCGCCTTCCTGCTCCTGTGCGTCGGGACCCAGATCTTGGTGAACGGCCTCATCGACGTGTTCGCGCCCCTCGCCGCGGCGCGGTGACGACCGGGTCACCGCCGACAGGGCCGGGCAAGGCCCGCATCCCAGGTAACCCGCGCGGATTCCGGCCGGCCGAATCGATCGAATTGCGGACGATGTCCGGGATGTTGTGTGTTCATCCAGATATAATAGTCGTACTTCGCTCATAATTGCATATTTTATAAATATAAATTTTCATTAACGATCTCATTCTAGAGCATTCGTCGAGAAGAGATCCGATTTTTCGAGGCTTGCGTCCTCCATAGGTCCGCGCATGATCATGCATGGTCCTCGGCCGCGGCGAGGAAGACTTGCGGCCGGAGCCGTCGGCGAAGCGGGTCCAGCAACGGAGTGCAGATCGTGGCGACGGACGTCATCGCGGAACCCGAGCGTCGGCCGTCCGCATCCGGGCCTCGAGCACGGAGCGGTCGCGCCTCTGCCGACCCGTGCACGACCGGATCCCGCGCGTGATGCGACCGGCATCCCGGGCGCGCCGTCGAGCCGGCGCGCGCTGCGTCCCGCCCACGCGGGCCGTGCGGCCCGGCCCGAGCCCGTGAACCCCCGAGATCCCGCAGCCCGGTGCCGCGCGCGGAGCGCGCGCGTCCGGCGGCCACCCCGCGCGTATCAGCAAGGAGACACCGCATGACCGACACGACGCAGAGCAAGGTTCCGGCCTGGTACAGCCCGGACGAGATCCAGGACATCCAGCGCGATCTCCTGGGCGCCGCCGCGAAGGTTCTCGTGCTCTGCCTCGGCGGCAAGGGCGGCGTCGGCAAGACGACCATTGCCCTCCAGGTGGCCGATCTCTGCGCGGAGGTCGGTCCGGTCCTGGCGATCGACACCGACCCGGCCAACCGGCACTTCCACACGGCACTCATGCAGGAGACCACGCCCGGCAGCGACAACTTCGTCCCGCGCCGTCCCGGCATCACCGCCATCCGGCAGCGCCTGCGCGCCGAGGACAGCACGGGCCGCGTCGACCCGACCCTGTGCCAGGACCTGATCGAGCGCGTGACCGAGGCGGCCGAGCGCCTCGTCGTGGTCGACTTCCCGGCCGGCGACACCGAGACGACCCGTCGGTGCACCGAGATCATCGTGGAGAGCTGCCGGGAGGCGAATGTCCGCCTCGCCGTGGTCGTCGCGGCCGGCGCGGTGGATCCCACAGCCCTGGAGGTCCTGCGCGAGCTTCGGCCCATGCTGATCGAGTGCGACCGGGCGATCCTGGCGAAGAACACCGCCCAGGCGACCAATTTCGACTATCTCGAATCGTCCGACCTCGTGCGATCCCTGCGGAAGCAGTCGAACTTTCGCGTCATCGAGATCGAGCGGATCGGCGAGCGGCTGATCGAGGCCCTGCGGGTGCAGAACACGACCTGGCAGGCCTTGGCGAACAGCGCGCCGATGCGCCTGCGGGTCGAGGGCCGCCGCCTGCGGCGCAACTTCCACACGGCGTGGCGGGATGCCCTCCGGCCGTGACCAACCTCGAGCGGTTCTACCGGTCGGTCCACGGCCGCGATCTCCAGCCCTGGGAGCGTCAGCTCGCCGTGCGGATCGCGGCCGCCCTCAACACCACGACGGACGACGACTTCGTCGTCCACCTGCTGCTGGTGTACATGTCCACCAACGCCATCACGAACATGTACAACGAGCTGGTGGCGGCGCGGAACGGTCTCGCCGAACACAACCGGGACCTCATCGGGGCGCTGACGGCGGACCTGCGGCGCAACAGGCTGATCACCGCCGTTCTGCTCGGCGCGGCCGCCCTCGGCGTGCTCGTGAGCGTCGGGATCCTCTCCACTGTCCTCAACCTGTCTTACGGGTCCGCGGCCAGCGCGGCGCGCCTCGCCGCGGCGCTAGAATCCTGCGAGGTGCGCGGCCCAGCCGGCGCCCAGCGCGGCCTCGGTCGCTGAGCCGAGGGAACCCGCCGTCGGCTCACTCGAGGCGGACGGACACGCTGTCGCTGGCGCCGGTCGCGTCCAGGACCGAGATCCGCGCGAAGCCCGCGCCCCCCGGGGCCCACTCGGCCTTCCGCCGCGGCGTCTGCACGACCGGCTGACCGTCGACCAGCCAGGTGAGCGGCGGTACGCCGCCCAGAGCCTTGAGGGCGAGACCCGGACCGCCCTCCGCGGCGGCGTGCCGGTCCGCCGCGAGGCCGAGATCGATCCGCGCCCCGTCCGGCGGATAGGCGATCCGCAGCGACGGTCCCGCCGCCTCGGCCGCCTCGCGCCGCAGGTGCCGCAGCGGCGGCGGCAGGCCCGCCGTCCCGACCACCAGCGCGTCCCGCGGCTGGGGGACCGGCTCGGTCTCGATCCCGAGGCGCGCGAAGGCGTCGAACAGGATCGGCGCCGCGACGGTGCGGCCCACGAGCCCCGGCACCGCGGCGCCGTCCGGGCGCCCGGCCCAGACGACGATCGTCGCGTGGCGGTCGAAGCCGGCGGCCCAGGCGTCGCGGTACCCGTAGGAGGTGCCGGTCTTGTAGGCGATGCGGTTCGGCAGGGCGTTCTCCGGCGGCGGTGTCCCGCGCAGGATGTCGGCGACGTACCAGGACGCCACGGGCTCGGCGACGCGGTGCCGGGATTCGGCCGCGACCCCGTCGGCGCGGCGCAGCAGGTCCGGAACCGCGCCGCCGCGGGCGAGCCCCGCGTAGAGCCGGGCGAGGTCGGTGACCGTGATGCCGAGGCCGCCCAGCGCGACCGGCAGCCCCGGGGCCGCCTCCCGCGGGAGCTGGATCCCGGCCCCGGCGGCGCGCAGCCGGGCGATGAAGCGGGCGGGACCGACCGCGTCCATCAGCTCGACCGCCGGCACGTTCAGCGAGAGCTGCAGGGCCCGCCGGGCCGTGACCGTGCCCTGGAAGGTCAGGTCGAAATTCTCCGGCGCGTAGCTCGCCGAGAAGCGCGCCGGGCGATCCTCCAGCAGGGTCTCGGGATGCGCGAGACCGTCCGCGAAGGCCATGGCGTAGACGAAGGGCTTCAGCGCGGAGCCGGGCGAGCGCACCGCCAGGGTCATGTCGATGGCGCCGCGCCGGGCGGGGTCCAGGTACCCGGCGCTGCCGACCTGGGCGAGCACCCGGCCGTCGCGGTTGTCGAGGACGAGGATCGCGGCCGAGAGGTCCGGGCCGGCGGCGGCGGCGCGCTCGGCCGCCAGGGTTTCCAGTCGCTCCTGCAGGCGCCCGTCGATCGCGAGGCGGATCGTGGCGGCACCGGGATCGGCCGCCACCGCCTCCTCGGCGGCGTGCGCCGCGAGCATCGGGAACGGCTTGCGCGTCGTCGGCACCGGCTCGGCCCGGGCGGCCTCGGCCTCCGCCGCCGTGAGGATGCCCCGCGCGACGGCCACCGCCAGGACCCGGTCGCGGGCGGCGCGGGCGCGCTCGGGGAACCGGTCCGGACGGCGGGTCTCGGGCGATTGCGGCAGGGCGACGAGCAGGGCCGCCTGCGCGGCGGTCAGCCGGACCGGCTCGCGCCCGAAATAGGCGACGCTCGCCGCGCGCACGCCCTCCAGCGGGCCGCCGTAGGGGGCCAGCGCCAGGTAGAGGTCGAGCAACCCGGCCTTGCCGAGGCGCCGCTCCAGCGCGACCGCCCGCGCCATCTGGCGGAGCTTGGCCTCGAGCGACCGCTCGCGCCGCGGCTCGACGAGGCGCGCCACCTGCATCGACAGGGTGGAGGCGCCGGACACGATGCGGCCGCGCGTCAGCCACTGGCCGGCGGCGCGCAGCACCGCGGCCGGGTCGATGCCGGGATGCGCGGCGAAGCGGCGATCCTCGTAGGCGAGCAGCATCGCCCGGTAGCGCGGATCGACCGCCTCCGCGGTGACCGGCAGGCGCCAGCGCCCGTCCGCGGTCGCGAAGGGGCGCAGCAGCGTGCCGGACCGATCCAGCACCACCGTCGAGCGTGATTCGGCCGCGGCCAGGTCGAGGGGCGGCAGCGCGTCGGCGTAGCGCCAGAGCGCGGCGGTGCCGGCCCCCAGGAGGCCGAGACCGAGCGCCGTCGCCCCGAGCGCCGCGCGCAGGCCCCTCGCCCGCTTCCGGGGAGGCGCCGACGCGCGCGGATCCGACCCGTCGTGCGGCACGCATCCTCCCGGTCTCGGCTCCGACGGCGCAGGATCCCGTGTTCCCGCGCGCCCGGCAAGCCCCCGGCGGAGCCGGCCTCTAGGCCGTGCCGACGCCCCGCAGGTCCTCGAAGGCGGGGCGATCCGGCCGATTCATCCGGATCGGGAACGGCACGACGTTGGAGGGCATCGCGGCGGCCGGTGTCTCGGGGGGCTGCGCCGCCTTGCGCGCCTTGCCGGGCTTCGCCCAGCGCTCGATCCGCTTGAAGTAGGTCCGCCTCGCCAGCCAAGCCGGAACTCGCCTGCCCTTCCGCATGATCTGTCCCTCGCCGTTGCGTACCGAGTCCCCCTCCAGACCCGCGCCCCGAACGCGGCAAGCGGTTCGAATCACGGCTGTATTCACGATACGAGCGGATCCCGGGGAGCCCCGCATCCCCCGTTTGGGTGACGCGGGAGGCCCGGCCGCGACCGTCAGGCCGCCGCGTTCTCCTTCGCCCGCTCCAGCGCGAGCTTCGTGACGGCCACTTGGTCGACCTTGCCGGTGCCGAGCATCGGGATCGCGTCCAGCACCAACACCTCGGCGGGGATCGCGACGTCGGAGGCGCCGCGGCCCTTGGCGAAGCTCTGGTAGGCGGCCCGGGTCGCGCCCTTCTCCTGCGTGAACAGGATCAGCCGCTCGCCCTTGCGCGCATCCGGCACCGCCGCGACGGCGCTCGGACGGTCGGGCCAGAGCTCGGCGGCCAGGGACTCGATCCCGGCGAGCGACACCATCTCGCCGGCGATCTTCGCGAAGCGCTTGGCCCGGCCCTTGATGGTCACGAAGCCCATCGGGTCGATCGCCACGATGTCGCCCGTGTCGTGCCAGCCGCCCGGCGGCGGCTCCAGCACGCCGGGCTTCTCGGCGCGCAGGTAGCCCAGCATGATGTTCGGCCCGCGCAGGGACAGGCGGCCGCCCTCGTCGATTCCCGGCACCGGCTCGAGGCGGGTCTCGATACCGGGCAGGATCCGCCCGACCGTGCCGAACCGGTTGAACATCGGCGTGTTGAGGGCGACGACCGGGCCGCACTCGGTGACGCCGTAGCCCTCCAGGATGCGCAGCCCGAACTTCTCCGCCCAGGTCTTCCGGGTGGTCTCCTTCACGGCCTCGGCGCCGGCCACGACGTAGCGCAGGGAGCGCAGGTCGTAGGAATGAGCCGACCGGGCGTAGCCCGTGAGGAACGTGTCGGTCCCGAACAGGACGGTGCTGTTCGAGCCGTAGATCAGCTCCGGCACGATCCGGTAGTGCAGCGGCGACGGGTAGAGGTAGACCGGCACCCCCGAGACCAGGGGCAGGACCAGCCCGGCCGTGAGCCCGAAGGCGTGGAACACCGGCAGGACGTTGAACACCTTGTCCATCGGGCCGAAATCGATCCGGGCCGCCACCTGCGCCACGTTGGCGAGCATGCAGCGGTTGGCGAGCACCACGCCCTTCGGCGTGCCCTCGCTGCCCGAGGTGAACAGCACCGCCCCCGGATCCTCGCCGGCGCGCGCCACCAGGGGGCGGCGCGGCGCCAGGAGGCCGCGGATCTTGTCCCCCGTCGTGATCCCGGCCCGCACGTCCTCCAAGTAGATCAGCTCGACCGAGCCGCGGATCGCCTCCACGAGCGACCCCAGCCGCCCCTTCTCGATGAAGGCCCGGGAGGTCAGGATCCTGCTGACCTCCGCGGCCCGGCAGGCCGAGAGCACGTTGGCGGGGCCAGCGGAGAAATTGATCATCGCCGGCACCCGGCCCGCGGAGGCGAGGGCGAACAGCGTCACCGCGGCGCCGTTGGCGTTCGGCAGCATGACGCCGATCCGACCGCCCACGGGCGCCAGCGGCATCAGCTTGCGGCCGAGGATGTTGGCGCCCATCACGAGCCGGCTGTAGCTGAGGCGGCCGCCGACCGGATCCTCCAGGGCGTTGCGGCTCCAGCCGTGGCGCTCGCCCGCCTCGATCAGCGCCGCCATCAGGCCGCGGTCGATGTCGGCGGTGCGGAACACGAGGTCCGACATGATCCCGTAGAGGGCGGCGCCCGCCGCCTGCCGCCGCGCCTTGCCCTTGAGCGCGGGGTCCACGGTCAGCCGCACCGGCGGCATGACCGTCACGGTCACCTTGGGCCACCAGCGGCGGCGCACCTGCCCGCGCGACAGCCGCGAGAAGACGGTGCGCTCCAGGCCGTCGAGCTTCACCGGGACGACCATCGCGCCCGACTTGTCGGCGATCAGCCCGGCGCCGTCGTAGACCTTCATCAGGCTGCCGGTGACCGTGAGCCGGCCCTCGGGGAAGATGATCAGGGTCTCGCCGCTCTTGACCGCGTTGATCAGCGTCCGGGTGGCGAGCGGCCGGGTCGGGTCGAGCGGCATCGCCTTGGTGATGCGCAGGAACGGGCGCACCCACCAGCGCTGCGCGATCCCGCTGTCGATGGCGAAGACCGGCTCCTGCTCGAGGAGCGACAGCGCGAGCGGCGCGTCGAGGAACGAGACGTGGTTGAGGGCGATGATGGCGTTCGGGCCGGCCGCCGCGAGGTTGTCGAAGCCGCGAACCTCCAGCCGGTAGAACGCCCGGAACAGGATCGACAGGAAGTCGCGGAACGGGCTCGTCGGCAGGGTCGCGAACACGAGCGCGCCGACGATCAGGTTCAGCACCGCCACCACCGCGAGGAGGCTCGCGATCGTGAGGCCCGCGCCCTGCAGCGCCGCCAGCGCCAGGGTGCCGGCGACCATGAAGGCCGCCGTCATGACGTTGACCGCGCCGATGATCCGGGCGCGCATCGCCTTCTCGGCCCAGGCCTGCACGGCCGCGAAGGACGGGACGATGTAGAGGCCGCCGGAGATCGCGAGACCGAGGAAGTCGATCCCGGTGCGCAGGCCGTGGCCGGTCTGCAGGAAGCCGAGGGGGCCGATCGGCTCCGCGGGCGGCGCCGGCAGGTGGCCGACCGTCCAGGCGAGGTCGAGGCCGAACAGGCCCATCAGCACCGCGCCGACCGGCGTCGGCAGCAGCACGATCCGGCCGCTGGCGAGCCACGAGGCGAGGCCGGAGCCGACCGCGATGCCGATCGAGAACAGCGCGAGCAGCAGCGTGATCACCGTCTCGGTGCCGTTGAAGGCGCCGCGCACCAGCACCGGCAGCAGCGACAGCACCACCACGCCGACCAGCCAGAACCAGCTCACCGTGAGCGAGCCGCGCCACAGCCGCGTGTCGGCCCAGAGGTCGCGCAGCAGCGCGTAGGTCGAGCGGGCGACGTTCGGGTCGACGCGCAGGTCCGGGGCGCCCTCGCCGGTCGCCGGGATCATCCGGGCCGAGAGCCAGCACAGGACGGCGAAGCCCATCACCAGCACGCCGAACACGAGTCCCGAGCCGCCCATCGCTGAGGCCGCGCCGGCCGCGATCGTGCCGAGCAGGATCGCCAGGAAGGTCGCCGCCTCCACGAGGGCGTTGCCGGCAGGCAGCTCCTCGCGCCGGAGATGGTCCGGCAGGATCCCGTACTTGATCGGGCCGAACAGCGCCGCGATCGTCCCGAACAGGCCGAGCGCCACGAACAGAACCGGGATCGAGTGCAGGAGGAAGCCGAGCACGGCGGTGCCGGCCGCGAAGATCTCGGCGAACTTGAGCCGCCGCGCCATCAGCGCCTTGTCGTAGCGGTCGGCCCACTGGCCGCCGAGACCCGACAGGATGAAGAACGGCCCGATGAACACGGCGCTCGCGAGCGTCACGAGGACGCCGGCATGGGCGTCCGCCTGGCCGCCGATCCCGAACAGGATCAGGAAGGCGAGCGCGTTCTTCAGAAAATTGTCGTTGAACGCCGAGAAGAACTGGCACCAGAACAGCGGCGCGAAGCGCCGCGCAGACATCAGGGTACGGAACATGGCGATCTCTCGGTTCCGAACCTGACTGGCCCACGAGAGACCGTCAGGTCAAATCGGACCGAGGCGAACGCACAGGGATCGCGGGGGCCGCGCGGCCGGGCCGTGTGAACCGGCACGGCTCAACGCCGCCCGGACGTCGATCCGCTCCCGCGCGTCAGGCCTTGTGGACGAGCCGGCCGCGCCGCGCGACGGCGGCCCCGGCATGCCGGGCGATGAACGCGTGCAGGGAGGCGCCGAGATCGTAGGACCAGTACACGTGGGCCGCGAGCGTCGTGAACACGAGGAGCGCGGCCCCGACCGCGCAGGCCGGCACGAGCAGCAGGCCGGTCAGGACCATCCCGACGGCGGTCCGCTCGGCCAGGGACGCCTGCGGCCAGGGATCGATCGGGAGCGAGAAGAGGGAGAAGCGTCGTCCAGTGCGCATGGCTGCGACCCTCGATGGTTCGGCATGACGCGGTACAGGCAGTCAACAGCGGCCGCGGTCGGACGTTGCGTCCCGGTCCGCGAAATCGGCGTCGCGATAGGTGTCCCCGTGACGTTCCGGCCCAATCGGGCGGCGCAACCGAGCGCGCCGCACCGTGTTGCCGGTTCGGTTTGTCGCGGATGAGGTCGGTATGGCACGGGTTGCGGTCGTTACGGGGGGCACGGCCGGAATCGGGCTCGCCACCGCGCATGAATTCGCCGCGCGCGGCTGGTCGGTCGCGGTGATCGCGCGGGATCCCGGCCGCCTCTCCGCGGCCGAGCGGGCGCTCGCCGCCTACGGGCAGCCGGTGCTGGCGATCGGCGCCGACGTCGCCGACCCGGAGGCCGTGGACGCGGCCGCCGAGCGGGTCGAGCGCGAGCTCGGCCCGATCCGCGCGTGGGTGAACAACGCCATGTCGACGGTGGTGAACCCGGCCGACCGAATCACCCCGGACGAGTACCGGCGGGTGACCGAGACCACCTATCTCAGCCAGGTCTACGGGACGCTCGCCGCCCTGCGCTACATGAAGCGGCGCGACCGCGGCGCGATCATCCAGGTCTCGTCGGGCCTCGCGATCCGGGCGGCGCCCCTGCAGGCGCCCTACTGCGCGGCCAAGTTCGCGGTCTCGGGCTTCACCGACGCCCTGCGCTGCGAGCTGATGCACGACCGGGTCAATGTCAGCCTCAGCGTGATCTACCTGCCGGCGGTCAACACGCCGCAGTTCAACTGGGCGCGCAACCGCACCGGCCACCGCCAGTACGCGCCGGACCCGGTCTTCGACCCGCGGCTCTGCGCCGACGCGATTCTGTACGCGGTCGAGCACCCGCGCCGGGAGGTCTGGGTCGGCCGGTCCTCGGTGATGATGGCGGCCGCCCAGGCGCTGGCGCCGGCGCTCGCCGACCGCAAGGCCGCCTCCATGTGGTCGGCCCAGCTCTCCGACGAGACCATCCCCGAGATGGCGGGCAATCTCGAGGCCCCCGTGCCCGGCCCGGCCGGGATCGACGGGCGCTTCTCCGGTCGGACCAAGGCGAGCCGCGCCGAGTTCGTCACGAGCCGCACCCGCGACGTCGTGGTCGGCGGCCTCGTCGGCTTGGCCCTCGTCGGCCTCGCCGGCACCGTCCACGCCGCCCGGTCGGCGCGCCGCCTGCCCGGGCGGACCTGACGGCTGTAACCGACCGCGCCGCCTGTTACACCCGTTCCGGTTGATAGGCGTGCCGCCGTCTTTGCGAGCGGAGCGAAGCAATCCAGCCGGCGCTACGCTCCCCGGTGTCGCGCTGCCCTGGGTCGCTTCGCTGCGCTCGCGATGACGGAGAGGGCGGCTGAACCGGGGCCATCTTATAGACACTGCTCCGAGGAAGGTCCCAGACGATGCCCGGCTATCTGCCCTTCGCGGGCGCCCTGAAGCTGCCCGCCTACACCTGCGACAATTGCGGGTTCTGGCAGCGGCACTTCGAGACGCCGGCCGCCTGCCCGATGTGCCTCGACGCCCGCCACGTCGTGCCGCAGGACGGCTGGCGCTTCCGCACCGCCCGCGAGGCGCAGGAGGCCTTTCCCTGCCACTGGCAGGAGCTCGAGCCGGGCGTCTGGCGCTTCTGGAACGAGCCGGTCTCCGGCATCGGGCCGTCCGCCTACCTGATCCAGACCGAGCACGGGAACATGGGCTTCGAGGGCTGCCCGGTCTTCAGCGAGGCCGCCCTCGACCAGATCGAGCGGCTCGGCGGGATGGCTGTGCTCTCGGCCTCGCACCCGCATTCCTACGGGGCGCTGACGCAGCTCCAGGACCGGTTCGACCCGGAACTGTGCCTGCCGGCGGCCGATTTCACGTGGAGCGCGGCGCTGCAAGTGAGCTGGCCCTACGACGATTTCCTCGAGCCGCTGCCGGGGCTGGAACTGCACCGCACCGCGGGCCATTTCGATGGCCACGCGATCCTGTACGACCGTGGGCGAAAGATCTGCTTCTGCGGCGACGCCCTGAAGTTCGAGCTCGACCCGGCGGATTTCCGACGCGCCACCACGATCTCGGCCCACAAGGCCTTCGTGCGCGGGGTGCCGCTCACGCCGAGCGAGCTGCGCCGCTACCGCGACGTGTTCGAGCGCCTCGACTTCACCCAGACCTGGACGCCGTTCGAGCCCGCCCGCAATTGCGGGCGGGCCGAGGTCCTGGCGCTGCTCGACCAGCTGATGAGCGGCCGATCGCACGCCGCGCCGGTGCCGCTCGACAGCCTGCGGGTTTAGGGCCGGTAGAGCGGGTCGTTCTCCAGGCGGATCGGCTGGCCGTGGGGCGTCGCCTCCGCGGCCCGCAGGAAGGCCTCGGTCCGCGCCGCGACGCTCTCGGGCCCCGCCACGCCCCGCTCCGCCAGGAGCGCTTCCAGCGTCGCGAGCCACGCGCCGTAATCGGCCGCCTGCTCGGGGGCCTCGGTGGGGCGGATCTGGCGGCCGAGGCGGTCCGCCCATTCCGACCACGTGAACAGCCCGGATTCGCGCAGGGAGACCACCAGGGCGAAGACCTGCGCCTCCCAGGGCGCCGCGAAGGGGCTGGGCGACGGCGCGGTCACGCGGGGTCCAGGTACGGTTCGAAGGCCGCCACCGTGACGACTCCGCCCGGGTCGCCGCTCTCGCCCCACAGCTCCTGCGCGGTGAAGGCGACCGTGTAGAGCCAGGTCGGGTTCTCACCCGACCCGTAGGCGTTGGTGTCGGGGAAGACGTAGACCCCGTCGACGCGCACGATCCGGCCGCGCTTGCCGCGCACGTAACGGGGCAGCCGCGTGTGGCCGGTCGGGTGGCTGTTGCGCGCCAGGACGGCGTCGCCGACCGCGAAGCGCGCCGGGGCATCGGCGGCGCGGCTGCTCGGGAAGCCGGCCCGGAAGCGCTGCTCCAGGCCCTCGCGGGCCAGGACCCGCGCGACGGGCTTGGCCTTCTCCGCGGATCGGCCGCTCGCCAGTTCGGCCGGCGTCACCAGCCCGGTGCCGACGACCTGCTTCTCCAGCGCCCTGAGCCAGATCTCGTAGTAGCTCGACGCGAGATATTCCGCCGGCGGCAGGGATTCGCGGTTGGCCCGGCTGCCGTCGAGGTTCCAGGCGCCCGTGTAGCCCATAGCCATGGCCAGCGCGAAGACGCGGCGCTCCCACGCGGCGTGGAAGACCGGCTCGTCCGGCTCCGGCACCACCGGCCCGAAGCCGTGCGCCCCGCCGAGATCCTGGGCTCCGTTCATACCGGCATCTCCGCGGGCGCGACCGGGATCGCCCTGGGCAGGCCCGTACCGATCATGGAATCGCGGGTGACGAGGGCGGCCAGGGCCTCCTCGGAGAAGCCCTCGGTCTCGGCCGGGCGCATCGGCAGGACCATGTAGCGGGTCTCGGCCGTCGAGTCCCAGACGGTGATGCGGGTGGTTTCCGGCAGCGTCACGCCGAACTCGGCGAGCACGCCGCGCGGGTCGATCACCGCCCGCGCCCGGTAGGGCGGCGCCTTGTACCAGACCGGGGGCAGGCCGAGCACCGGCCACGGGTAGCAGGAGCACAGGGTGCAGACGACGAGGTTGTGGATCTCCGGCGTGTTCTCGACCACCACCATGTGCTCGCCGCCGCGGCCGCCGATATCCAACTCGGCGATGGCCGGCGTGGCGTCGGCCAGGAGCCGCGCCCGGAAGGCGGGATCTGTCCAGGCCCGGGCCACGACCCGGGCCCCCGCGTGGGGGCCGACCTTGGTCTCGTAGAGCTCGACCAGGGCATCGAGGGCCGCCGGGTCGACGTAGCCCTTCTCGGTCAGCAGCGATTCCAGGGCGCGCACCCGGGCCTCGACCGGCGACAGGTCGCTGCCGTGGTGATGATCGTGGTGGTGATCGTCGTGGCCATGCGCGTGCTGCGCGTGATCGTGGGTCATCCCGCTCTCCTGACGCTGCGCACTCTGCATCGACCGGCCCGCCGCTGCCAGCCCGGGGGCCCGGATCCGGCCGCCGTTGTCACCCCGGTCACCATGCTTAAATTCCCTGTCACAATTGGGAGCGTTTGGCATCGGTTCAGGATTCCACCGCTACCGACGTTAGAGCTATTCCAGTATACCAGCGTTGGAGGCGGAACCGTTCATGACTGAGGACGCTGCGGACCGGCCAGACGGAGGCGCGGGCACCCGGGACGGGGCCGGCTACGCCGCTTCCATCGGCCAGCACCTCGCCCTGCCGATCCGGGAGTATTTCAAGGTCGTGGAGCTGGAGCCCCTGCCGGCGCAGCTCGCGGCCCTGGTGTCCCGCTTCGAGGCGGCGGTCACGGCGCACGGCGAGACGGTCCCCTTCGACTTCCGCGGCGACATCATCAAGGCCCTGCCGGCCCTGCGCACCTTCGCCCTGTCGCTCGTGGGCGACGTGAGCCGCGCCGACGACCTGGTGCAGGAGACCTTCGTGAAGGCCTGGGCCAACCAGCAGCGGTTCCGGCCCGGCACCAACTTCACCGCGTGGCTGTTCACGATCCTGCGCAACCAGTTCTACACCGACCTGCGCAAGACGCGGCGGGAGGTGGAGGACGTGGACGGGACGCATGCCGGGCAGATGACCAGCCCGTCCGACCAGGAGGATGCCAGCACCCTCAAGGTCGTCTGGGAGCGTCTCGGCGACCTGCCCTCCGCGCAGCGCCAGGCGCTGCTGCTGGTGGGTGCCGAGGGCCACACCTACGAGGAGGCCGCGGTCATGCTCGGCTGCCAGGTCGGCACCGTGAAGAGCCGGGTCAGCCGTGCCCGGTCGTCGCTCCTCGACACGCTCGGCGTCGTCGTGGCCGGGCAGGTTCCGGCCGCGTGATCGATCCGTCCCCGAACGGCGCAGCCTGACGCGGCCGCGCTCCGGCACCGCCGCACGCAGGATGTGGATCCGCCGCCGGGCCCGCGCCGATCCTGTGCGCGTCGTCACGAGAACCGGACGCCGCGGCCCTTATGGTCGATGTCAGTCATCGATTCGGGGGCGCACATGCAGCACGTGTCCGCAGACAACGACAGGGTGGCGGAGTGGTGCGCGGCGCATCCCGTCCTTCTCGCCTTCGGCCTGTGCGCGTTCGGCCTCGCCGTCGCCGCCGCGGTCTGGGGATTCGGGATCCTCACGCCGGCCACGGCCACGGTCATCGCCTTCATCTATGTGGCCTGCCTGGGCGGCTTCCTCCCGGAGTACCTCGGGATCAATGAACTCATCAGAGGTGTGAGATTCCTCTGGTTCGTTCTGACGGGCGTCTGGTGGCTGTTGACCTTCTGGCGGGCCTGACGGGGCCGTGGATCCCGTCTCCGCGTCACCGGATCGCCCGCGGTCTCCCGCAGGATGGGGGCGTCGGCAGGTCCGCTGCCGAACGCCGGAGGCGCCGAGACTCCGCGGGTCTCACACCGGCGGCCGGCGCAGGTGCCAGTCGGTCGCGCGCTGGTAGGCCTGTCCGATCCGCAGCGCCGTCGTCTCCTCGTAGCCGCGGCAGACGATCTGCAGCGAGAGCGGCAGCCCGGACGCGGTGAAGCCGTTCGGCAGCGCCAGGGCGCAGAGATCGAGCAGGTTGCCGAAACGGGTGAAGCGCGACGGGAGGTGCGCCTCGTCGACGGCGTCGAGCGCGACGGCCGCGCTCTCCGTGGTCGGCGTCAGGAGGGCGTCGATGCCCGCGAGGGCGGCGTCGTACTGCTGCTTCATCGTGGCCCGGCGGTGGAGCGTGCCGAGATACTCCTGGGCCGAGACGTTCGCGCCGGCCAGGATCCGGGCCCGGACGGCGTCGCCGAGCTGGGCGGACGGATCCTCCGCCAGATCCCCGTTGACGAAGTACGCCTCCGCGTTGGTGATCTGGCTCATGGCCACGCAGTCGCTGAACCGGAACGGCAGGACGACGTCGACGATCTCGGCGCCCTGCCGGGCCAGGAGGTCGAGGGCCGCGTCGTAGGCGGCCAGCATGTCGGGGGCGACCCCGTCCCGCTCCGAGGCCGGCATCCGGCCGAGGCGCAGGCCGCGGACCCCGCGGTTCAGCGTCGGCCAGGGCGCGTCCGGCGCGACCCCGCGGGTCGTCGGATCGCGGGGATCGGGGCCGGAGATCGCCTCGTAGAGCAGCGCCGTGTCCTCCACGGTGCGGGCCAGCGGTCCGGGCGTGTCGAGGGTCATCGAGAGGGGCACGATCCCCCAGGTCGAGACGCGCCCGACCGTCACCTTGAGGCCCGTCAGCCCGCAGAAGGAGGCCGGCAGGCGCACCGAGCCGCCGGTATCGGTGCCGATGCCCCAGGGCGCCATGCGGGCCGCCACCGACACGCCGGTGCCGCTGCTCGACCCGCCGGGGGTGCGCGGCGTCTCGGCGTCCCAGGGATTCCACGGCGTGCCGAGATGCTGGTTCGTGCCCCAGCCGCCGTAGGCGAACTCGACCGTATGGGTCTTGCCGAGCACGATCATGCCCTGGCCGATGAGGCGCCGGGCGATCGTCGCGGTGCGCGCGGCCCGGCGCGCCCGGTGGGCGGCCGAGCCACCCATGGTGATCCGGCCTTCCAGGTCGATCAGGTCCTTGAGCACGACCGGGACGCCGTGGAGCGGCCCCACGGCGTGGCCGGACCGGATCGCCCGGTCGGCCCCCTCGGCAGCGAGGCGGGCATCGGCGGTGAAGACCTCCGTGAAGGCCTGGAGCTTCGGCTCCAGCCGGTCGATCCGGCCGAGGAGGGCGTCGACGGCGTCGACCGGCGATAGGGTCCGCGCCTGGATCGCGCGGCCGAGCTCGGCCGCGGAGGCGTGTACGGGATCGATGTCGGGCATGGGGTCACTGCACGCTGACGAGGGTGAGGTCGACGAACCAGGATTGCGGCGAGACGAAACCCTGGACCTTCTTGGACATCCCGCGGGGATTGAGGTCGTGGACGACGAACAGCCAGGGCGGATTGTCCACGAGGCGCTCGTGGGCGACCTTGGTCTGGGCGTCGATCACCTTCGCGTCGGTGGTCTCGGCGAGCGCCTTGAGGGCGGCGTCGAACGCGTCGTCCTTCCAGTTGGGGAAGTTGAAGCCGGCCGGCGGGAACCGGTCCCCCGCGAAGTAGCGCGCCATGACGGCCGGGTCCGACGAGGGCGACGAGACGTTGAGCGCCATCGCGCCCTGGAGGGTCGGCGCGTCGGGGAGCGCGCGGCCGGCATTCAGCAGCACCTGCCACTCGACCACGTTGAAGGTCAGGTCGACGTTGCAGGCCTGCTTCAGGTTCTCCTGCAGGTACTCGTTCATCGGCATCGGCAGCATCTGCCCCGAGCCGGAGGAGGAGATCATCACCTTGAGGCTCAGCGGCTTCTTGTCGGTGTAGCCGGCCTCGGCCAGCAGCGCCTTCCCCTTCGCGGCGTCGAAGGTGTAGCGGTTCTTCGGGCTGCCGAAATTCGGGTCCCGGTCGTTCAGCCACCCGCTCGCGGGCTCGGCGGTGCCGTTGAGGAGCTCCACGATCCCGGCCCGGTCGATGCAGTAGTTCAGGCCCTGCCGGACGCGGACGTCCTTCAGCGGGCTGTCCTTGGCGCCCATGTTGAAAAAGTAGGGCCAGACATGCGGGTACGAGCCCGTGGTGATGGTGAAGCCCGCCTGCTTCATCGACGGGATCGCGTCGGGCGCCGGCACCTCGATCCAGTCGACCTGGCCGGCCCGCAGGGCGGCGACGCGGGCATTCGCCTCCGGGATCGGCAGCAGCCGGACCTTGTCGACCTTGGCCATCCGGTTCGGGTCCCAGTAGCCGTCGAACTTGGCGAGATCGACCGCCTCCCGCGGGGCGACGCGGGTGATCCGGAACGGGCCGGTGCCGGCCGCCGGCAGGGCCGCGACCTTGCTCCAGTCGCGCCCGGCCTTCTCGAAGGAGGCGGGCGAGGTGAAGAGCAGGTAGACCACCATGTAGGGGAAGTACGAGGCGACCTGCGTGGTGGTGATCTGCACGGTCGAATCGTCGATCTTCCTGTAGCTCCCGACCAGCGGCGCCCGCGCCCGAGAGATGCCCGCGCCCTGCGGCTCGAATTGCGGGCTGTCGTTCTTGAAGTAGCGGTCGAGGTTCCAGATCACCGCGTCGGCGTTGAACGGCGTCCCGTCGTGGAACTTCACGCCCTGGCGCAGGTGGAAGGTCCAGACCGTCTTGTCGTTCGGGTCCTGCTCCCAGCGCTCAGCCAGCGCCGGGACGATGCCGGCGAGCTTGGTGGTGCTCTTGAGGTCCCACTGCACCAGCCCCTCGAAGATCGGGTAGCCGAGGAAGCGCATCCCCTCGAAGCCGTTGTTGGGCATGCCCGTCGTGGTGGGAATGTCGCTCGCCGTCATGGCGATGCGCAGGACGCTCTCGGCGCTGGCCGATCCCGTCAGGGCCACGGTACCCGCCAGGGCGGCGGCAATCAGGCGGCGAGATGTCATCCGGATCCCAATCGTCGAAGTTGCGGCGCGCCGGGCGCAATTCCCGCGCCACGCTCAGGCTTAGGCCCTGCGTCCGGCGAACAGAAGATGCCGGACGTCGCCCCTTGCGCGTGGCGCCCGCTGCGCCACGATAATAAAAAATGCGAGTCGCCGGCCCGGACGGCCGGCCCCCGAAGGAGACGCCCGTGACCGACGAGACGCCGCGCGCCATGAACGGGGCCGAGAGCTTGGTCCGGACTCTCGTGGAGGGCGGGGTCGAGGTCTGCTTCACCAATCCCGGCACCTCCGAGATGCACTTCGTCGCCGCCCTCGACCGGGTCGAGGGCATGCGCTGCGTCCTGTTCCTGTTCGAGGGCGGGGCGACCGGCGCCGCCGACGGGTACGCCCGCATGGCCGACAAGCCGGCCTCGACCCTGCTCCATCTGGGGCCCGGGCTCGCCAACGGGCTGGCCAACCTCCACAACGCCAAGAAGGCGCGCACCCCCGTCGTCAACATCGTCGGTGAGCACGCCACCTACCACCGCGAGTACAACGCGCCGCTCACCTCGGACATCGAGGGGCTGGCCCACCCGATGTCCTCCTGGGTGCGGACCGGCATGAGCGCGACCGAGATCGGCTCCGACGGCGCCGCCGCCATCGCGGCAGCCCGGACCGCCCCGGGACAGGTCGCGACCCTGATCCTGCCGGCCAACACCGCCTGGGATCCCGGCGCCGGCCCCGCGCCGGTGCCGCCGATCCCCGAGCGGGCGCGGGCCGGCGACGACGCAATCGCGGCGGCCGTGAAGGCTCTCCAGAGCGGCGAGCCGGTGCTCCTGCATCTCGGCGACCGGGCCGTGCGGGGCGAGGGCCGGGTCATCGCGGACCGGATCGCCCGCAAGACCGGCGCCCGGCTGATGGCGATGACCTCCAACGCCCGGATCGATCGCGGCGCCGGCACCGTGCCAATCGAGCGCCTCCCCTACCCGATCGACCAGGGCATCGACGCCCTGAAGGGCTTCCGCCACATCATCCTGATCGGCGCGACGCCGCCGGTGGGCTTCTTCGCCTATCCGGGCAAGCCGAGCCTGCTGGCGCCGGAGGGCAGCACCACGATCACGCTGGCTACGCCCGAGGAGGACCAGATCGACGCCCTTGAGCGGCTCGCCGAGGCCGTCGCGGCCCCGCCGGCCGAGCCGGTCGCCGTCGGGCCGCGCCCGAAGCTCCCGACCTCCGGTCCCCTCGACCAGGACACGATCGGGCAGGTGCTCGGCGCACTGATCCCCGAGGGCGCGGTGATCTGCGACGAGTCGATCACCACGGGCCGCAACTTCTTCGCCCTGACCCGGGATGCCGCGCCCCACACCTGGCTGCAGCTCAGCGGCGGCTCGATCGGCCTCGGCATCCCGATGGCGACCGGCGCCGCCGTGGCCTGCCCCGACCGCAAGGTCATCAACCTGCAGGCCGACGGCAGCGGGCTCTACACGGTGCAGGCGCTCTGGACCCAGGCCCGCGAGCACCTCGACGTGGTGACGCTCGTCTGGTCGAACCGCTCCTACGCGATCCTGCGGGCGGAGCTCACCAATGTCGGCGCGCTCAATCCCGGTCCGAAGGCGCTGGGCATGCTCAGCCTCGACGATCCGGCCATCGACTGGGTGAGCCTCGCCCGCGGCTTCGGCGTCGCGGGGCGGCGGGTCGAGACCCTGCCGGACTTCATCGAGGCGTTCCAGAACGCGCTGGCCAGCAAGGGGCCGCATCTCATCGAAGTGGCTCTGTGAGCGGGACGGCCTACGCCCTCCCCGGCCTCGACGGGCCGGCGGAGATCCGCGTCGACCGCTGGGGGCTGGCGCACATCCGCGCCGGCACCGCGCTCGACGCGTTCCGCGCGCAGGGGTTCAACGCCGCCCGGGACCGGCTCTGGCAGCTCGACCTCTGGCGCAAGCGCGGCCTCGGCCTGCTGGCGGCGGATTTCGGACCCGGCTACCTCGCCCAGGACCGGGCCGCCCGGCAGTTCCTCTACCGCGGCGACATGGCGGCCGAGTGGGCGGCCTACGGGCCGCAGGACACGCGGGCGATCGTCACCGCCTTCGTGGCGGGGATCAACGCCTACGTCGCCCTCACCAGGGCGCGGCCCGACCTGCGCCCGCCGGAATTCGCCGTGACGGACACGCGCCCGGCCCTGTGGCAGCCGGAGGACGTGGTGCGCATCCGCAGCCACGCGCTGATCCGCAACGTCCTCTCCGAGGTCGCCCGCGCGCGGGTGCTCGCCCGGGCTCGGAGCCCGGCGGACGGGCTCGCCGTCGACGACCTGCGCAAGCGGATCAGCCCGCCCCACGAGCCGGTCATCCCGGACGGGCTCGACGCCGCCGACTGGCCCGACGACCTTCTCGACGCCTTCAGGCTGGCCACGGCGACGGTGGGGTTCGACCCGGACCGGATGGCGGCGACGCGCGCCGAGGCTTGGGACTGGTCGAAGGTGGACGCGCACGGAACCGTCACGCGCGGCCCCCGCGGCGCGGCGAAGGAGCCGGCCGAGGGCTCGAACAACTGGGTGGTCGGGCCGTCCCGCACCGCTACCGGCCGGCCGATCCTCGCGAGCGACCCGCACCGGGTCTACCTGCAGCCCTCGCTGCGCTACGCCGTCCACCTGACCGCGCCGGGGCTCGACGTGATCGGGGCCGGCGAGCCGGCCCTGCCCGGCATCTCCATCGGCCATAACGGCCGCGCCGCCTTCAGCCTCACGATCGCGCCGATCGATCAGGAGGACCTGTTCGTCTGCGAGACCGACCCGGCCGATCCCGACCGCTACCGCTCCGGCGACGGCTGGGAACGGATCGCGCGCGTCGCCGAGCGGATCCCGGTGCGCGGCGGCCCGGACGAGACCGTGATCCTCGGCTTCACCCGGCACGGGCCGGTCCTCCGCGAGGAGAGGGGCCGCGCCTTCGCGCTGCGGACCGTCTGGTCGGAGCCCGGCGCTGCCGCCTATCTCGGCAGCCTCGCCTATCTCGGCGCCACGACGCCCGAGGCCTTCGGCGAGGCCCTGCGCCACTGGTCCGCACCCTCGGTGAACCAGCTCTACGCCGACGCGTCGGGGCGGATCGCGTGGTTCATGGCCGGCAAGGCGCCGGTGCGGCCCGGCCATGACGGGTTGCTGCCGGTGCCGGGCGACGGCCGCTACGACTGGGCCGGCTTCCACGATCCCGGCGCCCTGCCCCGGAGCGTCGATCCGGAAGCGGGCTGGCTCGCCACCGCCAACGAGATGAACCTGCCGCCGGACTATCCCGCGGAGGACCGGAGGGTCGGGTTCGAGTGGGCCGAGCCCTGGCGCGCCCGCCGCATCCGGGCGGTCCTCGGCGGGCAGGACCGGCACAGCCTCGCGGATTCGCGGGCGCTCCAGGGCGACGTGGTCTCCGAGCCGGCCCGGCGGCTGGCCGACCTGATGCGCGCCCTGCCGGCGGCGGACGATCCCGACGCCGCCGCGGCCCAGGCCCTGCTGGCCGCGTTCGACGGCGCGCTGCACCACGGCTCCGCGGCGGCCGCCCTCATCGAGGTGGTCTGGGTGCGGCACCTCCGCCCGGCCCTGGTCGCGGCGCTCGTGCCCGATGCCGGGACGCGCCGCCTCCTCCCGCCCGGCGACACGCAGAGCCTGATCGAGCGGCTGGGGACCGGTCTCGACCCGGCGACCCGCGCGTCCCTGCTCACAGACGCCCTCGGCGCCGGCCTTCGCACCTGCCGGGAGCGGATGGGCACCGATGCCGCGGGCTGGTCCTGGGGCCGCCTGCACCACGCGCTGTTCGCGCACCCGCTGACGGCCCTGGCGCCCGGATCCGGCTGGGATGTCGGCCCGCTGCCCGTGGGCGGCGCCGCGGCATCGGTCATGCACGCGGAGTACCGGACCGACACGTTCCGGCTCACCCACGGCGCCTCGTTCCGCATGGTCGTGGACGTGGGCGACTGGGACCGCTCGGTCTTCATCAACGTGCCGGGCCAGTCGGGGGACCCGGGCAGTCCGCACTACGCCGACCTGGCCCCGGTCTGGGGGCGCCAGGACTACGTGCCGATGCTCTACGGCCGCGCGGCCGTGGACGCGGCGACCGAGACGGTCATCACGCTGACCCCGAGCCCCGCCTGACCCGGCGGCCGGGACGGATTGGGACAGGACCTTGAAGATCTTCATCGCCGGCCTCGCCACCGAGACCAACACCTTCGCGCCGCTGCCCACCGGACGGTCGGCGTTCCACGCCGACTACGCCCGCCGGGACGGCAGCCGGAACCCGCCGAGCCTCAGCAATATCGGCCTCAAGGCCTGGCGCGCGCTGGCCGAGGCGGACGGGCACACCGTCGTCGAGAGCCTCTCGACCTTCGCGCAGCCCGGCGGGATCACCCTGCGGGCCGTCTACGAGGAGCTGCGCGACGCCCTGCTGGAGGACCTGGAGGCCGCGATGCCGGTCGACGCCGTGCTGCTGTTCATGCACGGCGCCATGGTGGCCGAGGGCTACGACGACTGCGAGGGCGACACCCTGGAGCGGGTCCGCGCCATCGTGGGGCCGGAGGCCACGATCGGCGTCGAGCTCGATCTCCACTGCCACCTCACCGAGACGATGCGGGCCAGCGCAGACGTCATCGTGATCTACAAGGAATACCCCCACACCGACATCGTCGACCGCGCCCGCGACCTGTACCCCCTGGTCGTCCGGACCGTGGCGAAGGACATCCGGCCGGTGATGGCCTACGCCGACTGCCGGATCGTCAACATGTGGCGCACCAGCCGCGAGCCGGTCGCGGGCTTCGTTCGCCGGATGGAGGCGCTGGAGGGGCGCGACGGCATCCTGTCGGTCTCCTTCGGGCACGGCTTTCCCTGGGGCGACGTGGCCGACGTCGGCGCCAAGATGCTGGTCGTGGCCGACGGCGATGCCGGCAAGGCGCAGGCGCTGGCCGACGAGCTGGCCGGGGCCGTCTGGGCGATGCGGGAGGAGGCGGCGAGCCACTGCGACACGATCGACGCGGCCATCGACCGGGCGCTCGCCTCCGGCGACCCGCGCCCGATGGTGCTCGCCGACTTCGCCGACAATGCCGGCGCGGGCGCACCCTCCGACAACACCGCGATCCTCGCCCGCCTCGCCGAGCGGGGCATCGCGGACGTGGCGCTCGGCCTGATCTGGGATCCCGGCGCGGTCGGCATCTGCCACGAGGCCGGCCTCGGGGCGACCTTCACCCTCCGGATCGGCGGCAAGTGCGGCGTGACCTCCGGGAACCCGGTGGACCTGCGCGTCACGGTCCGCGGCCTGTCGGACGACCACAGCCAGACCGGCCTCAGCGGCGGCCGGGCCCAACTCGGCCCCGCGGCCTGGGTGGAGGCGGACGGGATCCACGTGGTGCTGACCCACAAGCGCCAGCAGGCCTTCGCGCCCGACGCGTTCACGGGCCTCGGCCTGAGCCTCGACGACAAGCGGATCGTCGTGGTGAAGTCGATGCAGCACTTCTACGCCGCCTTCGCGCCGATCGCGAGCGAGGTCCGCTACGTCGCGGCGCCCGGCGCCGTCCCGCCGGATTACGGCGCGATCCCCTACACCAAGCGGTCCGGCCTCTACTGGCCGCGCGTCGCCGATCCGTTCGCCGAGGAGAACGCCCGATGATCCCGGACCTGTCCTTCGACGCGCGCGAGATCCTCGCGACCCTGCAGCCCTGGGTGCTGTGCGAGAGCCCCACCCACGACGCGGCGGCGGTCAATCGCATGATGGGCGTCGCCGCCCGCGACCTCGCGCTTCTCGGGGCGACCGTCGAGACGATCCCGGGCCGCATGGGCCTGAGCGACTGCGTCCGCGCCCGGTTCCCGCACCGGGACCGCGACGCGCCCGGCATCCTGGTGCTCGGCCACCTCGACACGGTGCATCCGGTCGGCACCCTCGGGAGCCTGCCGTGGCGGATCGAGGGCGACCGCGCCTACGGTCCCGGCATCCTCGACATGAAGGGCGGCAACGTCATCGCGCTCGCGGCGATCCGCGCCCTGGCGGCGGCCGGGATCGAGACGCCGCTGCCGGTGACCGTCCTGTTCACCGGCGACGAGGAGATCGGCAGCCCCTCCACCCGCGACCTGATCGAGGCGGAGGCCGCCCGCCACGCCGTCGTGCTGGTGCCCGAACCCGGCCAGCCCGAGAACGGGGTCGTCACCGGCCGCTACGCCATCGCCCGCTTCGACCTCGAGGCCCTGGGCCGCCCGAGCCACGCCGGCGCCTCGCCCCACGAGGGGCGCTCGGCGATCCGCGCGATGGCGCGGAAGATCCTCGCCATCGACGCGCTGTCGGACGCCGACTGCACCGTCTCGACCGGGATCGTCTCGGGCGGGCAGTGGGTGAACTGCGTCCCGACCGTCTGCCGCGGGCAGGCGCTCAGCATGGCCAAGCGGCAGGCCGACCTCGACCGCGGCGTCGAGCGGATGCTGGCCCTGTCGGGCGAGGAGGACGGCGTCCGCTTCACGGTGACCCGCGGCGTGACCCGGCCGGTCTGGGAGCCGGATGCCGGCTGCATGGCGCTCTACGAGCAGGCGCGTGCGCTGAGCGAGGCGCTCGGCCAGCCCCTGCCCCATCGCAGCGCCGGCGGCGGCTCGGACGGCAACTTCACCGGCGCCAACGGCATCCCGACCCTCGACGGGCTCGGACCGCTGGGCCAGGGCTACCACACCCTGGAGGAGCACGTGCTGATCGAGACCCTGCCGCAGCGGGCCCGGCTCTTCGCGGCCCTGCTCGCCAACCTCGGAGCCGCCGGCCGGCCGTGAGGTCGGCCGCGCCGCGATCAGGCGCGACCTCGGCCGAGGGCCGCGACCGCCAGTGCGCCCAGCAGGCTCCCGGCCGTGCCGCCGCCGAAAAAGCCCGCCAGGGCGACGAGCGGTCCCGACAACGCGGTCAGGAGACAGAGCAGGGTGCTTCCGAGGCACCCGCCGGTGGCGATCATCGACATGCCGCGCCTTATGCAACCAATGGTTGTAGAAGCGGGGCGGCGACGGTTCGGTTCCGGCGGACGCGGTTGCGCCTCAGGCCGGGTCGACCGGCATCTCCGGCACGCCGCCGGCCTCGATCGCCGCGCCGGCCGCGAGGCAGAGGTCTTCCCGGTAGCGGGCGGCGACCAGCTGCACGCCGACGGGTGTCCGCCCGACGAGGCCCGTCGTCACCGTGAGCGCCGGGACGCCGATCGGCGCCAGCCCGACCTGCAGCAGGTTCGCCTCGAAGGCCCGGGCGATCCCGGCATCGCCGGTGCGGTCGAGCCCGTCCGGGAAGGGCAACTCCCCCGAGACCGGGACCAGCAGCACGGGGTTCTCGGCCAGGAACAGCGCCCAGTCCCGCGCCAGCGTCGCGCGCCGGGTCAGAGCCCGGGCGATGGCGTCGGGCGCCATCGCCTCGGCCCGCGGCCGGAAGCTCTCCAGGAGGCCGATCGCCGCCGGATCCCCTTCCCGCTCGGCCGCGGCCCGGACCGCCGCGTAGCCGTCGCCGAGCCAGAGCTGGAGCTGCAGCTCGCACGCCTCCCGGATCGGCGGGGTGTCGGCGATCTCCGTGACCGCCCACCCGGCCTCGCGCAGGCGCCGCGCGGCCTCGCGCAGGGCGGTCTCGACCTCCGGTGCGGTAGCGAGCCCCCCGGGCCGCACGCAGAGCGCGACCTCGCGCGCGACGGGCGGTCCCTCGAGCGGTGCCGGCACCCACCACGGGTCGCGCGGGTCGGGCGCCGCCATGACCTCGAGGCCGAGGCGCACGTCGGCGATGCTGCGGGCGAGCGGGCCCGAGACCGCCATCAGCTGGGGGCCGATGCCGCGCTCGGGCGAGGACGCGTTCCAGGCCGGGATCCGGCCCAGGCTCGGCCGCAGCCCGTGCACCCCGCAGGCATAGGCCGGGTAGCGCACCGAGCCGGCGATGTCGGTGCCGTGGGCGATGGCCCCGATCCCGGCCGCCACCGCGGCGCCGGCGCCGCCGGAAGAGCCGCCGGGCGTCAGCGCCGGGTCGCGGGGATTCTTGGTATCGCCGTGGAGCTGGTTGGTGGTGAACCAGCGCAGCGAGAAGGCCGGCGTGTTGGTCCGCCCGAGCAGCACGGCGCCGGCCCGGCGCAGGTTGGCGACGACGGGATTGTCGTCCGTCGCCACGAGATCGCGCTGGAGGCGCAGCCCGTTCGTCGTCGCGAAGCCGCGCTGGTCGGCGTTGACCTTGACGGTGACCGGCACGCCCGCCAGCGGACCGGGGGCCTCGCCGCGCGCCCGGGCGGCGTCCACCGCGTCCGCCTGCGCCAGCACGTCCTCGGGCCGGTGCTCGACCACGGCGTTGATCCGCCCGTTGACCGCGTCGAGCCGGTCGAGGGCGTCCCGCGCCACCTCCCGGGCCGAGACCTGGCCGGAGCGGATCAGGGCCGCGAGGTCGGTCGCCGTCAGACGCCAGAGCTGCATGGGGTGTCCTTTCGCGCCCGGACGGGCGGGATCCATCCTACGATTCGCACCGCCCGGGCGGCTCCCGGCCGGCCCGCGCAGCATATTCAAAATGCAAGACGGCGGCCGCTTTTTTGCGCACCCGCGGATCGCGAGGCCGGCCAAGGCTTTGCCGCATTGCAGCAGAAGGACCTAAGCATTTCGACGTATACGACCCTTGCCACCTTTGGAACGACTGATAACCTCGCCCTCGTTCGCGCGTTCGACCGGCCAATCCAGCGAGAAGGGACGATTTCCTCAGACGAAAGCAGGCAACCTCCAGCATAAGGCAGGCTCCCATGGCAGAGGTGATTCGCGTCAGGCCGACTCACGACGGCACCTATACCGTGTATCGCGGGACACTCGCGTTGATATGCGGTCTCACCCGCCTCCAGGCCGAGCGCTACGAAGCAAGTCTCAGCCGACAGCAGCGCGCCGACCTCGCGGTCGCCGGCATCTGAACCGCATCGTTGCCGATCATGGGGCCGGCGCCGCCGTCACGACGGCCGTGCCGGCTCACGCCCTCAGGCGTCGCCCGGCGCGCCGAGGTCGAGCGTGCCGAGATCGCCCACGGTGCCCGACGCGTCGAGGCCCCGCCGACGGGCCGTGACCGAGAACCCCTGGTCCACCCGGCCGATCTCGAACAGCAGGTAGGAGGCCCGGCGCGACGCGATCGCGCCGTAACCGTCCGCGCGCGCCGAGGCGGAGGGAGCTCCGATGACCGGGACGGTCCGCCCGTCCGGCCCCGCGATCCGGGCGGTGCTGGTGACGTGATTGTGACCGTGCAGGATCAGGTCCGCGCCGGCCCGCCCGATCATCGCGGTGAACGCCGCCGCGTCCTTGAGCTCGCGGCCCGGCGAAGCGCCGCCGGGCTGCGGCGGATGGTGGATCATCACCACACGGAACGGACGACCGGGCTCGGTGGCCAGGGCGCGGAGCAGGGTCTCGGCCGCGGCGAGCTGCGACGCGCCGAGGCGGCCGGTCGCCACGAAGGGCTTCGTCGGGATCGCGCTGGACAGGCCGACCAGGGCCAGCGGGCCGCGCCGCCGCAGGTACGGGAAGTGGCCCCAGGAGCCCGAATCGTCCCCCGTGTAGCGGCCGCAGGCGGCGAGCAGGCCTTCCAGGGAGCCGCGGACATAGGCGTCGTGGTTGCCCGGCACGAAGCTCACCACTTCGGGGGATCCGAGGGCTTCCAGGAACGTGCGGGCGGTCTCCCACTCGCTGGGCAGGCCGATGTTGCACAGGTCGCCCGTGCAGGCGACGTGCCCGGCCTCCTGCGCCTTCAGGTCGGTGACCAGGGCCTCCAGCACGGTCATGTCGTGGCTGCGCGAGCGCCCCCGCCGCCAGTTGGCGTAGCCGGTGGCGCGCTTGCCGAGGAGCTGGCGGAGGCGCACCGGCCCGAGGGGCCCGACATGCGGATCGCTGAGATGGGCGAGGCGGAAGGTCAACGCCGGTGGTCACCCTCGACACGGGGAAAGGCGCCCCGCATCGCGGGCGCGGCGCGTCCCGTCAAGCGCTTCCGATCAGCATCCCGACCACCAACACCAGCGCGCCGCCGAGCATGACCTGCAGGGCCGCGCGCCAGAACGGCGTCGCCATGAAGCGCGTGCGGATCGCCGCGATGACCGCGAGCTCCACGATCACCACCAGAACCGCGAGGCTCGTGGCCAGGACGAACGGGTTCGGCCAGCCGGCCGGGAGCGTGTCCGGGATCGCGTAGGGCAGCGTGTGGCCGAGGCCGCCCAGCGTGGTCATCGCCCCGCAGACCAGGCCGCGCAGCCACGGATCGCCGCGGCCGGTGACGGCGCCGTCGTCCGACAGGGCCTCGGTGAACCCCATGCTGATGCCGGCCCCGACCGAGGCTGCGAGCCCCACCAGGAAGGTCGCGCCGTTGTGACCCGTGGCGAAGGCCGCTGCGAAGATCGGCGCGAGGGTCGAGACCGAGCCGTCGATCAGGCCGGCGAGGCCGGGCTGCACGTAGCGCAGCACGAAGGCGCGGCGCGCCTCGGCGTGCAGGTCGGCGGCGCTGTCGAGGGCGGCGGCCATGCGAATCTCCTTCTTTGGATCCATTCCAATCTATAGTCTGGAATTGATCTAAACAAGGCCCGCTGCCGTGTTTTCGCCGCGCCGCGGGAGCATTCGCGGCGTCGGAACGCCCGCCGATCCCGGCGGCCTAACCGTGTGGTTGTGGACGAGGCCGATTGTCTCGTCTCCGGAGCGGGAGCTAGACCATGCGCGGTCGAATTCGATCCGGACCTGATCGGGCGGCGGCACGCCGGCCCGCCCCAAGCGTGACATGAGCCTCGGTAAGCGTCTCCTCCGCCAGCCCCCCGTGCAACGCCTCCTCGGCCGTCTCGCGGCGGCCTATCTGCGGCTCGTGCGCCTCACCAACCGCTTCGAGATCCACGCGGGTGAGGCGTCCGCGGGCGCGGCTGACGGGTGGATCGACGCGCGCACGCCGCTGATCCTCGGCATGTGGCACGGCCAGCACATCATGATGCCGCTCCTGCGCCGGCCGGGCGACCGCGTGGCGACGATCATCTCGCGGAACCCGGACGGGAACATCAACACCATCGCGCTGGAGCGCTTCGGGATCCGGGTGATGCGCGCCTCGGGCGCCCGCGGCCGCGGCCGCGCCACCGATCAGCGCGCCAAGGGTGGCGCGGAGGGCTTGCGGGCGATGCTGCGGGCGCTGAAGGCCGGCGAATCCGTGGCCTTCAGCGCCGACGTGCCGAAGGTCTCCCGCCGGTGCGATGCCGGGATTCTCACCCTCGCGCGCTTCTCCGGCCGGCCGATCGTCCCGGCGGCCGTGGTGACGAGCCGGCACCTGCGCTTCAGTTCGTGGGACCGGGCCTGCCTCGGGCTGCCCTTCGGCCACGGCGCGATCGTGCTGGGCGACCCGATCTACGTCCCGCGGGACTGCGAGGGCGAAGCATTCGAGACGCTCCGCCGCTTCGTCGAGGCCGAGATGAACCGGGTCCACGCCCGTGCCTACGCCCTCGTCGGGCGCGCCGACCGGGCGGCGCTCTACCGCGACCAGATCCCCGAGATCGGGCAGGCGCCGGTGGGAGACCTCGCGTGAGACGCCCCTCCGTGACCCTGCCGCTACAGGCCTACCGGGCCGGCCTGCGCATCGGCGAGCCGGCGCTGACGGGCCTGCTCGCGTGGCGCGCGCAGCGCGGCAAGGAGGATCCGCGCCGGCTCCCGGAGCGGCGGGGCCTGCCGGGCCGGGCCCGGCCGGTCGGGCCGCTCGCCTGGATGCACGGCGCCAGCGTCGGCGAAGCCCTGTCGCTGATCGGGCTCGTCGAGGGCATGATCGCCCGCGGCTTCTCGGTCCTCGTCACCACCGGCACGCGCGCGGCCGCCGAGCTGGTCGGCGTCCGGCTGCCCCCGGGCGCGGTGCATCAGTACATGCCTCTGGACGCGCCGCGCTGGGTCGGACGGTTCCTCGACCACTGGCAGCCGGACCTCGCGGTGATCGCCGAGTCGGAGATCTGGCCGAACACGATCCTAGCGCTCGACGAGCGCGAGATCCCGCTGATCCTGGTCAACGGGCGCATGTCGGAGCGCTCGTTCCGGGGCTGGGAGCGCTGCCCGCGCACCGCGAAGGCGCTCTTGGCGCGCATCGCGATCTGCCTCGCGCAGACCCAGGAGGACGGCGAGCGCTTCGCCAAGCTCGGCGCGCCGCGGGTGAGCATCGCCGGCAACCTGAAATTCGACGCCTCGGTGCCGCCGGCCGACGCGCAGCAGCTCGCCTATCTGGGATCCATGGTGGCCGGCCGGCCGGTCTGGGTCGCGGCGAGCACGCATTCCGGCGAAGAGGCCATGGTCGCCTACGCGCACGCGATGCTCAAGGCGCAGTTCCCCCAGCTCCTGACCATCATCGCCCCGCGTCATCCGGCCCGGGGGGGCGAGGCCGTCGCCTGCGCGAACGCCGTCGGCCTGCGCAGCGCGCTGCGGTCCGCCGGCGGGCGGCCCCATCCGTCGACCGAGGTCTACGTCGCCGACACGATCGGCGAGCTGGGGCTGTTCTACCGCCTCAGCCCCCTGGTGTTCCTCGGCGGCTCCCTGGTCCCGCGGGGCGGCCAGAACCCGATCGAGCCGCTGCGGCTCGACTCGGCGGTGATTCACGGGCCGCACACCGAGAATTTCGGCGTGATCTACCACGCCCTCGACCGCGCCGGCGGCGCCATGCCGGTGCGCGACGGCGTCGAGCTGGCGGCGGTCGCCGCCGAGCTCCTCGGCGACCGGGAGCGCCTCGCCGACATGGCCCGCGCCGGGCAGCGCGCCCTGGAGCCGTTCGAGGGGGCGGTGGCGCGCACGCTCGCGGTCCTCGACCCGTTCGTGGCGCAGATGAAGCTCCAGCGCCTCGATCGCGGCAGCCCCGCGCGCCCGCTCGCGCGGGCCTGATGCGACCGCCGGCCTTCTGGGCCGCGGGGCGGGATCACCCGGCCGCGCGCGCGCTGGCGCCGGTCGGCGCGGCCTACGGGGCGCTCGTGGCGCGGCGGATGGACCGCCCCGGCGCGCGAGCCGGCTGCCCGGTCCTGTGCCTGGGCAACTTCACCCTCGGCGGTGCCGGCAAGACGCCGGCCGCCCTGGCGGTCGCGGGCCTCGTCGCCGAACTCGGCGCCGCGCCGACCTTCCTGTTGCGCGGCTACGGCGGCCGGCTCGCGGGTCCGGTGCGGGTCGATCCCGCGCACCACGCCGCCGCCGATGTCGGCGACGAGCCGCTGCTCCTCGCCCGCCTCGCGCCCGCGATCGTCGCCCGCGACCGCCCGGCCGGGGCCGCCCTGTGCCGGAGCCTCGGCGCCGACGTCGTCGTGATGGATGACGGCCTCCAGAACCCGAGCCTCGCCAAGGACCTCAGCCTCGCGGTGGTCGACGGACCCGCCGGCCTCGGCAACGGCCTGCCGTTCCCGGCGGGGCCGCTGCGCGCGCCGCTCGCCCGGCAGTGGCCGCATGTCGGCGGCCTGATCGTGATCGGCGACGGGGCCGGGGGCGAGGCGGTCGCCCGGGCGGCCGCGCGGCGCGGCCTGCCCGTCCACCGGGCGCGCCTCGTCCCGGAGACGGACGACCTGGCCGGCCGCCGCTGCCTCGCCTTCGCGGGGATCGGCCGCCCGGAGAAGTTCTTCGCGACCCTGGCCGAGACGGGGGCGGTGATCGTCGGGACGCGCCCCTACCCCGACCATCATCCCTACCGGGCGCGCGAGCTGGCGGCGCTTTCCGAGGCGGCCCGGCGCCTCGACGCCGAGCTCGTCACCACCGAGAAGGACGCGGTGCGCCTGCCTCGGGCCTTCGCGGCGGGCGTGCGGATCCTGCGCGTCCGCCTCGCGCTCGACGACGCGGAGGCCTTGCGCCGGCAGATCCGCGGCGCGCTCTCCGCACCGTGACCGTCGGGGGCGACCGTCAGGGGCGGCCGGTTTCCTTGAGCCGCCTGAGGATCGCCTCGGGGGAGACGTAGGCCTCCTGGCGGGCGGCGCTCCAGTAGCGCAGGGCGTCCAGCGGGATCGGCTCGCCGGTCACCGCGCAGCGCACGAAGCTGCCGGGCTTGACCACCCGCATGGTGCCGTCGCCGTACTCGACGACCGCCTCGCCGTTGTTCGCGCGCTCGTAACGACCCAGCACGTCCGCCTCCTGCTCGATGGTGCCTTCTACACGATCCGCGCGCGCCGCGATGCCCGCGGGGCTGAGGTCAGCATCGACGGGGTCTCATCCCGCGCCAGCATGGTCCGGGCCGCGGCCGCGTCGACATGCATCCGCTCGACCAGCGCCTCGGCGCTGGCGAACCGCTCCTCGCCGCGGATGTACCCGACGAACTCCACGGCGATGTCCTGCCCGTAGAGATCGCCGGAGAAGTCGAACAGGTAGGTCTCCAGCAACGGTGCGCCGTCGTCGAAGGTCGGGCGGCGGCCGTAGCTCGCCACGCCGTCGCGGAACGCGCCCGAGGCCAGGCGGACCCGCACTGCGTAGATGCCGTGCGCGAGCCCGCAATCGGGCAGCATCACGTTTGCGGTGGGGAAACCCAGTTGGCGGCCGCGCTTGTCGCCGTGGCGGACCGCGCCGAGGACGAACCAGCGGTAGCCGAGCAGCGCGTTGGCGCGGGCGACGTCGCCGGCCGCGAGGGCCGCGCGGATCGCGCTGGAGGAGACCGGCTCGGTCTCGCCGCCGAGGGCGACCGGCGCCACGATGTGGCAGCTCATCCCCGCCTCCCGGCAGAGGTCGGCCAGGATCGCGGGCGTGCCCTCGCGGCCGCGGCCGAAGTGGAAATCGTGTCCGACGACCACGCCGGACAGGCCCAGCGACCGCTTCAGGAAGTCGAGCACGAAGGCGCGGGCGCCGGTCTCCGCCAGGGCCCCGTCGAAGCGGCGCACGATCAGCCCGTCGAGGCCGAGATGCGCGAACACGATCTCTTTGGCGGCGAGGCCGGTCAGCCGGAACATCGGCGCGTCCGGCGTGAAGTAGGCCCGCGGGTGCGGCTCGAAGGTCAGGATCGCGGACGGCCGGCCGGCTGCGCGGGCGGCGTCGCGCACGCTGTCGACGAGCATCCGGTGCCCGAGATGGACGCCGTCGAAGTTGCCGATCGCCGCCACGGCCCCGGCCAGGGCCGGCGGGACGGGGGCGTTGGCGCGGCAGATCGTGAAGGGTCGCGCGGCCGTGTCGTCGCCTGTGGCCATCGGTTCGGGTCGAGTGCTCGGAAGGGTCGGATAGGGTCGCCTGACATGTCCGCGAGGGGCCCGACGCGGCCGGACCCTGCCGAAAGGCGCCCGGAGGGTCAAGCGAGGCGACGCCGCGCGGGCGGCCATGCGCCGCCCGCGTCGATTAACGGCTTCGCAATGCGCATGCCCTATTTGAAATGCTGTGCAGCGCAGCTAAATTGCAGCGTTAGCGAAGCGTTAATCTATCCGGGAGCCGCCGCGGCTTCCCGCCGGGCAATACGGAGCAGTTGTTCGATGGCTCTCGACCTGAGCATGCCGATCCTCGTTGTCGACGATTACCAGACGATGGTCCGCATTATTCGCAATCTACTGAAGCAGCTCGGCTTCGAGGAGGTCGACGACGCTTCCGACGGGACCGAGGCGCTCGCACGACTGAAGGGTCGCAAGTACGGGCTGGTCATCTCCGACTGGAACATGGAGCCGATGACCGGCTACGAGCTGCTCCGTCACGTGCGCGCCGACGAAAATCTTCGGACGACGCCGTTCATCATGGTGACGGCCGAATCGAAGACCGAGAACGTGATCGCGGCCAAGAAGGCCGGCGTGAACAACTACATCGTCAAGCCCTTCAACGCGGCCACGCTGAAGTCGAAGATCGAGGCGGTCTGCGGCAGCTGACCGGCCTCCCGTCTTCGACCACCGCGCGTCCGGACGGATCGCTCCCGCGCCGCCGGACGCCGAGACGTGGCGTGGCCGGCGAGGACGGTCACAGATCCGAGGAGGAGAGCATGTCGTCAGCCGCCGCACGGCAGACCGATCTGCGACTTCGCGAGCCGCAGACCGTGATCTCCGAGCTGATCGAGATCGCGGATTACATCGCCCATCTCCGCGAGGAGATCGGGGCGCTGCGCGCGAACGAGATGAGTCGCGACCGCATTCCCATGGCGCACGAGGAGCTCGGCAGCGTCGTGGAGGCGACCGCCGGCGCCACCAACACCATCATGGAGGCCGCCGAGGCGATGCTCGGTCTGCCCGACGGGCCGGGCTACCGCGACGCGGTCGAGGAGCGCATCAACACGATCTTCGAGGCCTGCGCGTTCCAGGACATCACCGGCCAGCGGATCGCCAAGGTGGTCGAATCGCTGCGCCTGTTCGAGCAGCGCCTCGCCCGCTTCGTCGGCGCCGTGAAGGCCCGCGATGCGGCCTCCATGGATCCCGCCGAGCGTGCCCGGCGGACCCGGGCCGAGGACCTCATGCTGAACGGCCCGCAGGCCGTGGACGCCACGCCCTCCCAGGACGACATCGACGCGCTGTTCGCCTGACGCGATCCGGGCCGGCGCGGGACCGGTTGTCTGAGGAAGGATCGCCGGCGCGACGGTCGACTCGGCGCCGGCCTGCCGGCTAGATCGCTTTCCGGACCCGCCGCGTGCGGGGCGGGCGGAGGCCGCGGCAGAGATGACGGCGCAGTTCTGGTCCGAGCTGACCACCGAAGACTTCACCCAACGGGACATGGGTCGCGCGATCGCCGTGCTGCCGGTGGCCGCCGTCGAGCAGCACGGTCCCCACCTCCCCCTCGCGACCGACACCGTGATCGCCGAGGGCTACCTCGCCCGGGTGCGCGACGGCGTGCCGGCGCATCTCGACGTGCTGCTGCTGCCGGTCCAGCCGGTGGGCAAGTCCGACGAGCACGACGCGTTTCCCGGCACGCTCTCCCTGGAGACCGGGACGGCGCTGGCCGCCTGGACGGGCATCGGCGCGGCCGTCCACCGCGCCGGCTGCCGCAAGCTGGTGATCGTCACGAGCCACGGCGGTAACAGCGCGCTCATCGATCTCGTGGCGGGCGAGCTGCGCGCCCGGTTCGGCATGGTCGCGGTCACGACATCCTGGGCGCGGCTCGGCTATCCCGAGGGTCTGTTCCCGGCGGACGAGATCGCCCACGGCATCCACGCCGGCGGCATCGAGACGGCGCTGATGCTGGCCCTGCGGCCGGACCTCGTCCGGACCGACCGGGTCGAAGATTTCCCGCCGCGCACGCTGTCGATGATCCGCGACTTCACCCACCTGCGCGCCGGCCGCCCCGCCGCCTTCGCGTGGAAGGCCGGCGATCTCCAGGCTTCGGGCGCCATGGGCGACGCGCGGCTCGGCACGGCCGAGGCGGGCCGCGCGGCGCTCGACCACGGCGCCCGGGCCTTCGTCGCCCTGCTGCGCGACGTCGACGCCTTCGAGCTCGCGCCGCCGGTGTAACCGCCGCCGCGCCGCCGCCGAAGGAGCCGGTACGCCGGGTCCGAACCGCCGGCGTGCGGGAGTTCCGGCCATGCGCCCTGCCCTCTTGATCGCCGCCGCCCTGCTGTGCGGCCGCCTCTACCCGGCCGACGCGGCGGAGCGCCCCGTCGTCGTCGAGCTGTTCACCTCGCAGAGCTGCTCCTCCTGCCCGCCCGCGGAGGCGCTGATCGGCCGCCTCGCCCGCGAGCCGGCGGGGGCGCAGGGCGATGTCCTGCCGCTCGCGTTCCACGTCACCTACTGGAACCATCTCGACTGGCGCGATCGCTACGCCCTGCCGGCCGCCACCGCCCGCCAGGAGGCCTACGCGGCCCGTCTCGGCGGACCCACCTACACGCCGCAGGCGGTGATCGACGGGCAGGTCGGGCTGGTCGGCTCCGATGAGGCCGGCCTGCGCGCCGCGATCGCGCGCGCACGGCAGGCCGGGCCCGGCATTCCCGTGACGCTGGCCCGCGACGGCGAGCAGGTCGTCGCGCAGATCGGTGCCGGGGCCGGCGGCGCCGCGGGCCGCGTCCTCCTGATCGGGTACGATCCGAGCCACACCACCCGCGTGCTGCGCGGCGAGAATGCCGGGCGCACCATCGAGCAGGCCAACATCGTCCGGTCGGTGCGCGACCTCGGGCGCTGGTCCGGCTCCGCCGCGACCTTCGCGTCGGCGCGTCCCGAGGGCGAGACGGCGGCCCTGCTGCTCCAGTCCGAGGATGGGCGGATCCTGGGCGTCGCGCGCCTCGCCGCGTCTCCCGCAACGTCGCACGCCGCGACGGTCCGGGAGGCCGTGCGATGATCCTCGCCGTCCCGGGCGGGATGCCCGCGCGCGGCTGGGTGCTGGCGTCGGGATCGGACCGTGGGGTAGACACGCCGCGTGCCGGGGGATGGAACGACGGCGGAGCCCGGATGGCGCTCGAACAGGAACTGGCGACTCTGATGGCGGCGGCCCAGGGCGGCGACGCGGCCGCCTATCGCGCGCTGCTGAAGGCCTGTCTGCCCGTGGTCTCGGCGATCGCGCGGGCGCAGGGCGTGCGCGGCGAGGCGGTGGACGACGTCGTGCAGGACGCGCTGATGACCGTCCACCGGGCTCGGGCGAGCTACGATCCGGCCCGGCCGTTCCTGCCCTGGCTGCGCGCCATCACCCAGCGGCGGGCGATCGACCGGCTGCGCCGCGCCGGGCGGCGCCCGCGGGAGGTCAACGACCCGCTGGCCTACGAGGCGGAGGTCGATCCGGGGCCGGCCCCCGGCCACGGGCTGGAGGCGCGGGACCGGGCCGCCGCCCTGGCCAGGGCGGTGGCGGCCCTGCCCGACGGCCAGCGGCAGGCGGTCGAGCACCTGGGCCTGCGCGAGCTGTCGCTCGACGAGACCGCCGCCCTCACCGGCCGCAGCAAGGGGGCCCTCAAGGTGAACCTGCACCGGGCGCTGAAGGCGCTCCGGGCCAGCCTGACGCAGGAGCGGGAATGATGCCCGGAGAGGGGAGCAACTGGGCCGGCGGCGACCTGTCCCGCCACGAGCGGCTGGTCGAGGAACTCGCGGTCGGGCTCGAACCCGTGCGGCCGCTGCCGGCCCCGGAGGCCCGCGCGGCCCTCTGGCTCGGCGTGACGCTGGTGATCGGCGTGGTCCTCGCCGCCTGGGTCGGGACCGGCGGCTTCATGCTGCGCATGCATGTGCCGGATCTGGCCCTCGCGGCGGTGGGCGCCGTACTGACGGCGATCACGGCCGCCTACGCGGCCTTCGCCACCAGCGTGCCGGGACGGTCCGGCCGCTGGGCGCTGCTGCCGCTGCCGCCCCTCGCGCTCTGGATCGGCGCGAGCGGGCTGGGCTGCCTGCGCGACTGGATCGCGCCGGGGGCCGAGATGCACGGCGAGCACCCGATCACGGGCTGCTTCAGCTTCCTGATCTGCGTCTCGGTGCCGCTGTCCGTGCTGATCGTCGTGATGCTGCGGCGCGCCTGCCCGCTGCGGCCGAACCTCACGGCCGCCCTCGGGGGGCTGGCGGTGGCGGCGGCGGCGGCGGCGCTGCTGATGCCGGTCCACCCGCACGACGCCACCGCCACGGACCTGCTGTTCCACGCGGCGGCGGTCGCCATCGTGATCGCGGCGAACGGATTGGCCGGAGGCCGGCTGCTCGGCCGGCACGCCGGGGCCGGCTAGGGCGTACCGACCGAGGCTCGCGAACTCGGCCGATCGCTCGAGGGGACGTCCGGTGCGGTCGCTTCACACCGCGCCGGGATCGAGGCCCGGCCAAGCCACGATCCGGTCCGGCAACTCGTCCTCCGAGAATTCCTCCTCGTTGCCGGCGAGCCGGCCGCGGACCGAGATGCCCGCCTCGTGCACGCTCGCGGCCCGGCCGGAGACCAGGGGGTGCCACGGGTAGAGCGGCTGCCCGTCGCGCACGAGCCGGTACGCGCAGGTCGGCGGCAGCCAGGCGATCGACCGCACCGCCTCCGGCGTCAGGCGCACGCAGTCGGGCACCCGCTTCTGCCGCCGCGCGTAGTCGCGGCACCGGCAGGTGAGGCCGTCGAGCAGGGTGCACCCGATATCGGTGTGGTGGACCTCGCCGGTATCCTCGTCCTCGAGCTTCATCAGGCAGCACCGGCCGCAGCCGTCGCACAGGCTCTCCCACTCGGACGGGGTCATGGCTTCGAGCGTCTTGGTCCGCCAGAACGGCTCGACCGCCCCGCGGCGCGGCGCCTCGGGCTTGGGCATCGGGAAAGTCTCTCGGATGGGAAGTCGCCTCTCTGCCCGAGGCGCGGCACCGCTGCAAGCGTGGCAGCCGAGTGTCGCCGACGGCCGCCCTGCGATTGCCATGCGACCGGATCGCCCCGTCGTGCGTTAAGGCCAAGCTCGTCCGCGGCGAATCACGAGCCTGCGCAGAGCCTCGCCGCCGGTTCCGGATCCTGCTATGGACGTCGGATGCCGTGCGGTGGCGCCGGCGCAGGGTTCGTGTCCGCGGCGCGGGCGCCCGACCATCCGCCGCCAGGATCCGCCGCAGAGGCGCTCGACAAGCCGGGTTCGACATCGTGCGCCTGCCGACGTTCACCGAGATCAAGGTCCGCCTCGAACGCGCCGCCCTCGCCTTCGACGCCTGGGTCAACGCGAGCCTGTACGACGGCGGCCAGTCCACGGGTCAGGCCTACGAGCGCTTCCAGCGCGTCATGAGCCGCTTCGCGGTGCGCGGCTGGAAGCGCGTCGCCCTCGACCTGACGAGCGAGGGAGTGACGATCGGGACCGGCGGCGCCATCCTGATGCTCGCGCTGGCGCAGCCCGCCTTCCAGCTCACCAGCGAGAACTGGCTGAAGCAGCAGGATCTCGCCGTCACCTTCCTCGACCGCTACGGCACCGAGGTCGGGCGGCGCGGCATCAAGCACGACGACTCGCTGAAGCTCGACGACTTTCCCGACATCATGATCAAGGCGCTGGTCTCCACCGAGGACCGGCGCTTCTACGAGCACTGGGGCATCGACCCGATCGGCACGCTGCGGGCGCTGGTGAACAACTCCCGCGGCGGCAGCGGCACGCAGGGCGGGTCCTCGATCACCCAGCAGCTCGCCAAGAACCTGTTCCTGACGAACGAGCGCTCCCTGGAGCGGAAGGTCAACGAGGCGTTCCTGGCCCTGTGGCTCGAGAGCCATCTCACCAAGAACGAGATCCTGAAGCTCTACCTCGACCGCGCCTACATGGGCGGCGGCACCTTCGGCGCGGTGGCGGCGGCGGACTACTATTTCGGCAAGCCGCTCAAGGACATCAGCCTCGCCGAGGCCGCCATGCTGGCGGGCCTGTTCAAGGCGCCGACCAAGTACGCTCCGCACGTCAACCTGCCGGCGGCGCGCGCGCGGGCGGCGGACGTGCTGCACAACATGGTGGAGGCGGGCTTCGTCACCGAGGGCCAGATCCAGACGGCGCTCCGCAACCCGGCGACGCCGGTGACCCGCACCCGCGACATCACCGCCGACTACTACCTCGACTGGGCCTTCGGCGAGATCAAGGCGATGGCCGACGCGGGCAAGCTGCGCAACGACCGCGTGCTGACCGTGAAGACGCCGCTGGACCTCGCGATCCAGAAGCGGGCCGACGAGGCAGTGGCCGACATCCTGCGCAAATCCGGCGACGCCTACGACGTGGACGAGGCCGCCATGGTGATCCTCGATCCCGACGGGGCGCTGCGCGCCATGGTGGGCGGCGCGGATTACGGCGAGAGCCAGTTCAACCGCGCCACCGACGCGCTGCGCCAGCCCGGCTCCTCGTTCAAGCCCTACGTCTACTCGGCCGCGCTCGCCTCCGGGCTGTTCAAGCCCGACACGACGGTGGTCGACAGCCCCGTCTGCATCGGCAACTGGTGCCCGCAGAATTACGGCCGGTCCTATGCCGGACGGGTGCCGATGTGGCTCGCGGTGGCGAAATCGATCAACACGATCCCGATCAAGATCTCGATCGCGCTGGGCAAGGCCATGGGCATCTCCCACGAGGCCAAGGCCGCCAAGGCGGGCCGCGCGAAGATCACGGAACTCGCCCACAAGATGGGCATCACCTCGAACCTGATCGACACGGTCTCGATGCCGATCGGCTCGGACGAGGTGACGGTCATCGACCAGGCGGCGGGCTACGCGGTGTTCGCCAACGGCGGCTTCCGCGCCAAGCCCTACGCGGCCATCGAGGTGAAGAACTCGTCGGGCGAGGTGATCTACCGCCACGCCGACGAGGCGCCCGAGCGGGTGCTCTCGCCCCAGGTCGTGGCGGACATGAACTTCATGCTCAACAAGGTGGTCGAGGAGGGCACCGGCAAGCGGGCGCAGCTCGAGGGCGTGAAGGTGGCCGGCAAGTCCGGCACGACGAACGCCTACCGGGACGCGTGGTTCGTCGGCTACACCGGCAATTACGTCGGCGCCGTCTGGTTCGGCAACGACGACCACACCTCGACCAACAAGCTCACCGGCGGCTCCCTCCCGGCCCAGCTCTGGCACGACGTCATGGAGCCGGCCCACCAGGGCATCGAGATCAAGGGCCTGCCCGGCCTGAAGGAGAGCCCGCGCGCCGCCCAGCAGCAGGCCTCCGGCGGTCCGACCGCGCCGACCGATCCGAATGCCAGCGCCTACGGCAAGCTCTCGCGCCGCTCCTTCGAGGTGATCAGCGGCCTCAACGGCCTGTTCCGCACCGTCGAGCGCGCGCCCGGCTCGGCCGCGGACGCGCCTGCCGGCGCAGGAAACGCGCCGAGGACCGGCCGGAAACCCGGCGACCGGGCGGCGGCGCCGCCGTCGGGTCAGCTGCGCGAGGTCGCCGAGGGCGCCCGCCCGGTCGGCGGCTTCACCGAGGTGCGGTGAGCGCATGAAGCTCACGATCCCCGAGGCGCTCGGCCGGACCTCCGTGTTCGCCGGCGCCCCACGCAACGGCGCTGCGCGCTTCGTCCTGCGCCTCTGGCGCAAGAGCTCGATCGCCGGCCTCGCCGCCTACACCCTGGCGCTGGGCGCCGTCCTGGGACTCGCCAGCGCCGACTGGGCCACGAGCGGCGGCTACCCGTTCGGCGGCGTGCAGGTCGGAGCCTGGACCGCGTGGCCGCGGGCCGGCGCGGCGAATGCCGATCCCTACACCCGCGCCGTCAACGCGCGCCGCGGCGAGATCCCTCTGGCGGTCGGTGAGGGCCTGCTTCTGACCGCGGCGGTCGACGATTCCGGTCAGGCGCTCGACGCGACCTGCACGTACCGGATCGGCGGCGCGACACCGCCCGCCCGCGCCTGGACCGTCACGGTCGCCGGGCGCGGCGCGCGCGAACCCGGCCGCGCGCCGCTGCGCGAGGGCTTCACCTCCACGGAAGTGCTGCGCACGGCCGACGGGCGCTTCACGATCACGCTCGCGCCGGATGTCCAGCCGGGCAACTGGCTCCCGAGCCCACGGGCGAGCGGGCCGGTCCGTCTCGCCCTGCGCCTGTACGATACGCCGGTCGCCGCCAGCGTCGGGTCCCTCGACCGAAGTGCCGTGCCGGCCATCACCCGCGTGGGGTGCGCCCCGTGAGCCTGCGCTTCGTCTACGCCACGCTGATCGGCCTCGTGCTCGCCGGGATCGTCCACATCGCGGCGGTCCTGGCGATCCCCGCCCTGTCGGAGGCCGACGCGGTCTCGCGCGCCCGCACCAGCGAGAACCTGGACCATCCGCAATCGATCTACGCGGTCGCGACCGGCGACGACCCCTCCCCGCCCGAGGCGTGGCTGCCGATCCCGGATCCGGCGGTCGCCGTGGGCGTCTGCGCCTACAACCTCGCGGACGGGCCCATGCGCGTCTCGGCGCGCACCGGTCCGCTGTCGCTCTCGCTCGCCGCGCATGCCCGCCGCGGGGCGTTCTACGCGGTGACCGATCAGGCCGCGGTCCGCGGGGCCCTGGATCTCGTGATCCTGACCCGGGCGCAGTACGACGAGGCGCTGGCCGACGACGACGAGAACGATCCGAGCCGCGACGTGCGCATCGTCGCGCCCGACGCGCGCGGCTTCGTGGTGGTGCGGGTGATCGCCGGTCTCCCGAGCCAGAGGCCCGCCGCCAACGCCGCCGTCCAGGCCGTCTCCTGCACCACCGACACGCCGACGGACGATGCGTCCGCGGGCAAGGACACGCCCGGCAAGGACGCGTCGGGCAAGGATGCGTCGGGCAAGGGAGCGGGACGCTGAGCGAGGACGCCGCACGGGTCCGCGGCGCCGGTCGGCCGGTGCTGAGCCCCCGCGGCCCCGCGTTCTCCCGGATGACGGCGCCGGCCCCGCCGACGCGATGACCGCAGCCGCCGCGACGATGCCGTCCTCGGCCGCCGGGATCACGCGATCCGCCCTCGATCTGATCGGCAACACGCCGCTCGTCGCCCTCGACCGCGTCCATCCCGGTCCGGGCCGCATCCTCGCGAAGGCCGAGTTCATGCAGCCCGGCGGCAGCGTCAAGGACCGCGCCGCCCGCGCCATCCTGCTGGCCGCGCGCGCGGACGGCCGCCTCGCCGCGGGGGCGCCCGTGGTGGAGATGACCAGCGGCAACATGGGGGCCGGCCTCGCGGTGGCCTGCGCGGTCCTGAGGCACCCGCTCGTGGTCACGATGTCGGCCGGGAACAGCCTCCAGCGCGTGCGGATGCTCGAGGCGCTCGGAGCCGAGGTCGTGCGGGTGCCGCAGGTGGACGGCGTCCCGGGGCAGGTCACCGGCGCCGACGTGCGGGCGGCCGCGGACGCGGCGGAGCGCGTCGCGACCGAGCGGGGCGGCTTCTACGTCGACCAGTTCCACGCGCCGGAGGGCCTGCGCGCGCATCGCGAGACGACCGGACCGGAGATCTGGGCGCAATCGTCCGGCCGGGTCGATGCCTGGGTGGCGGCCGTGGGCACGGGCGCGACCTTCCTCGGCGTGGCCGCGGCCCTGCGCGCGCGCAACCCGTCCGTGATCTGCGCCGCGGTCGAGCCGGCGGGCTGTCAGCCCCTCGGCGGATTGCCGGTTACGAAGCACCGGCACGTGATCCAGGGCACCGGCTACGGCAGCGTCCCGCCGCACTGGACGGCCGGCCTGATGGACCTGTCCATCCCGGTGACCGACGCGGCGGCCGAGGAGTGGCGGCGGGCCCTGGCGACGCGGGAGGGCCTGCATGTCGGCTACTCGGCGGCGGCCAACGTCGCGGCGACGGTCGCGCTGCTGTCGTCCGGGCGTCTCCCCCGCGACGCGACCGCCGTCACCGTCCTCTGCGACACCGGGCTGAAGTACTAGGGCCGGCGGAGCCCGGCCTGCCGCCATCCGCGCGGCACGACCTTCATCCCGGGGCGGCCTCGAGCGCTCAGTATTTGACCACCAGCGGTTCCGCCTGCGCGACCGGCGGCGGGGGCGGCAGCGGAACCGGTCCGAGGCCGCACCGGGCCGCGGCGTCCGGCGGCAGGAGCGGGTCGAGCAGGTTGCGGCGCGCGGCCAGCATCAGGATGGACCGCTCGGCCGAGACCGATTCCGGTGCCGGCGCGGCCGCGAACAGGTGCTCCAGCGCGAACCGGTAGCGGGCGAGCCGCAGGCCGGCCTCGAAGCGCACCCAGGCGATCAGGCAGCGGTTCTCGGCGACCCGCTGGACGGCATCCCGCACGGCGGCGTCGTCGAGGGTCTTGGCGAAGGGCAGGCTGCGCAGGCGAGCGGCATCCGCGTCGATGACGCGGGCGGCCAGCGCCACGAAGAGCGGGATCAGCCGCGCGTCGGCGGTCGCGTCGTCGCTGAGCTTCCGGTAGCGGGAGACCGGGGAGCGGGACGGCTCCGCCGTCAGGGCCTCGTAATAGGCGCCGACTTCCTCGTAGCGCCACGTCGGCGGGAGCGCGTGGGCGCTGGCGAGGCCGAACACCGTGTCCTGGAAGGCCGCGAAGTTGCTGGCCGGCGCGACGAACCGCCACGCGCGGTCGCGCAGGGTCAGTTCGTCGTCGGTGAGGCCGGAATCGAGCAGGAGGCGCCCGCGATCCCGGGTGCTGAAGCTGCCCGTCGTGTCGATGAGCCCGTTCCAGACCCCCGTGCGCGGCCGGCCGAAATCGCCGCTCTGGGTGCAGGCCGCGAGCAGAGCGAGCGCGGCGCCGGCGGGGGCGAGGCGCAGCGCGGTGCGCGCGCGGTCGGGCTGCCGGCGATCCGGGGCTGACATGGGAGAACCGTCGGTGGTGTCGCGCAGCCGGGCTGACATGCGCGGGGACGTCCTCAGGACGCGAGGCGCTCGTAGCGCACGCCGAGGAACAGGAGGATCTCGCCGCGCCGCTCGCCGGAGCGCGGGATCCGGCAGGTCCGCCGCGCCTCCGCGCCCGGGAACGGGATCAGGGTGGCGGACGGGGCCTGGGCGGCTCTGCGCGCCGGATCGGCGACGGGCTTCGACGAACGGGCTTCGCCGGTCTCCAGCGGCTTGATGAGGGTCATGGTCTCCGGCTCCTGTCGGCGGTCCGAGCATCTGGCCCGGGCCCTTCGGAGGGCGTCGGCAAGGGCTACCGAAACAATCCAGCACGACGTGGTTAACGGAGTCTTTCCGGGCCCCGGCCGGGAATCGCGGTGCTGGCAGGAGTTGGCGCGTGAATTGCGTGGGTGTTCGCGCCCATGGCGGGCGTTTCCTCCCTTCGACTTGAGGCCCTGTCCGATCCGGACGGGGCCTTCTTATGTGCGGACGGCCCGCCGGGCGGCGGCGCTGTGCGACCCGCGCGCCACACCGCGGCGAAGCGTGGCCGCGACGTTGCCGCGCGGAACCCGTCGGGACCCTCGGCGCTTGCCTACCGCCCGGCCCGACCGATATGCCGGGCACGGGCGATGGCGGGACCGCCGTGTCGGCTCTCCGCCCGATCGAGATTGAGGACACCGCTGAATGCGACTGGTTCCGGAACGATCCCTGCGCGCCTTCCGCCGCTGCGGCTTGGCTACTGCGGCGCTGGCGCTGTTCGCGCTGACCGCCGGCCCCGCCTACGCCCAGCGGGAGGATCAGGGCCTGCAGCTCGGCTGCGCGAACGACTATTTCCGCCTCTGCGCGGGCGTCGATCCGAACAGCCAGGACGCGGATCGCTGCATGATGCGCAACCGCAAGCGCCTGTCCCCGGAATGCCGGGCGGCGATCGGCGACTACGACAAGCGCACCGGCAGCAAGTCCCTGTCCGACGATTGAGACGGGACCCGGTCGAGTTGCCCGCCGTTGGCGAGGGGCGTTTGGTATGAGCCTGACCGTCGCGGTCCAGATGGACCCGATCCAGAATATCCGGATCGCGGGTGACACCACCTTCGCCCTGCTGCTGGAGGCCCAGCGGCGGGGGCACGCGCTCGTCTACTACACGCCCGACCGGCTCTCGATGCAGGGCCGTCGCGTGACGGCCCGCGTCGAGCGGCTGACCGTGCAGGACGTCGAGGGCGCGCACTTCACCTTGGCGCCGCCGGAGCGGATCGACCTCGCCGAGGCGGACGTGGTGCTGATGCGCCAGGACCCGCCCTTCGACATGGCCTACATCACGGCCACCCACATGCTCGAGCGGATCCATCCGGAGACCCTCGTGGTCAACGATCCCTTCGAGGTGCGCAACGCGCCCGAGAAGCTGTTCGTCCTCGACTTCCCCGAGCTGATGCCGCCGACGCTGATCAGCCGCGACAAGGCGGAGATCGAGGCCTTCCGGCTGGAGCACGGGACCGTGGCGATGAAGCCGCTGCACGGGCACGGCGGCGCGGCCGTGTTCAAGGTCACCGAGAAGGACCCGAATTTCGGCTCGATGGTCGACCTGTTCGCCACGACCTTCCGGGAGGCCTGGGTCGTGCAGCGCTACCTCGACCGGGTCACCGAGGGCGACAAGCGCATCATCCTGGTCGACGGCGTCCCGATGGGGGCGGTCAACCGCGTCCCGGCCGCGAACGACATCCGCTCCAACATGGTGCGCGGCGGCGCCGCCTCCGCCTCCGAGCTCACCGACCGCGAGCGCGAGATCTGCGCCACGATCGGCCCGGAACTGGCGCGGCGGGGCCTGATCCTGGTGGGCATCGACGTTATCGACGGGCACCTCACCGAGATCAACGTCACCTCCCCCACCGGCATCCGGGCGATCCAGCGGCTCGGGGGCCCCGACCTGTCGGTCGCGGTCTGGGACGCGATCGAGGCCCGGATCGCGGCGCGCAAGGGCGTCTGACGGGGCGCGCTCAGGTCTCCGCGCGCGGGGTCGCGCTGAGCTCGGCCCAGTCGAATTCCTCCTCCAGCAGGTAGTAGGCGTCGTCGCCGATCCGCCCCTGGCGGCGCAGGGCGAGCACCGCGTCGCGGGCGGCCTCGACGGCGCGCCGCCGCGCGGCATCCGCCGGCAGGCTCTCCGGCGCCAAGCCCTCGTCATGCGCCTCGGCCTCCGCGAGGGCCGCGCGGAACTCGGCGCGCAGGGCGTCGGTCGCCGGCTCGTTCTCGGCGTCGGCGAGGCTCTCCAGGGCGGCCTCGTAGGCCGCCGCGCGGGCCCAACCGGTCTCCCGGCCCACCGGATCATCGTCCTCCAGCCGCAGACGGGCGAGCAGCGGCCGCAGGGTCAGGCCCTGGATAATCAGGGTGCCGAGCACCGTGACGAAGGCGGTGACCACCACGAGATCCCGGTGCGGGAACTCGGCGGGCAGCGCCAGGGCGGCCGCCACGGTGACGATCCCGCGCATGCCCGCCCACGACAGGGCGATCCCCGGGCCCAGCCGCGCCGGGGCGCCGGCCTGCCGGAGGCCGAACCCGCGGATCCCTGTGGTCGGCATCACCCAGGCGAGGCGGGTCAGGACCACGGTGGCGAAGGTCGCGCCCGCGAGGATCAGCGCCTGCCACGCGTCCGCGCCGCTCAACCGGTCCCGGATCGGGTCGATCTGGATGCCGATCAGCACGAAGGCCAGGACGTTGAGCACGAACACCGCCGTGTCCCAGACCGCGTAGGAGATCACCCGGGCGCGGGGCGCGGTGACGCCGGGTGCCCGGCGGGCGACCGTCACCGCGAAGGTCACGATGGTCAGGACCCCCGACAGCTCCAGCCGCTCCGCGGCGAGCCAGATCCCGAAGGCGGCGACGAACTGGAGCACGATCGCGCTCGCCGGATCGGTCACGCGCCGGGTCACGGCCACGAACAGCAGGCCGAGGCAGGGGCCGACGACGAGGCTCGCGACCACGCCCAGGAGGAAGGCCGGCGCCACCTCCGCCGGGTGGAAGGTGCCGGCCATCGCGGCCGTCACGCCGAGTCGGTAGATCAGCAGTGAGGCCGCATCGTTGAGCAGGCTCTCGCCGCGCAGGATCGTGGCGAGCCGGTGCGGCATCGGCGCGTGCTTGAGCACCGCCAGCGCCGCCACGGCGTCGGGCGGCGCGACCACGGCGCCGAGCACGATGCAGGCGGAGAGCGGCATGTCCGGCACGACGAGCCGCGCCACGACCGCGACCGCGACAGTCGTCACCGCCACGGCCCCGACCGCGAGTCCGAGCACCGCGCGCCAGTTCTCCTTCAGGTCCCGCACCGAGGCATCGAACCCGGCATCGAGCAGGACCGGGGCCAGGAACAGGGCGAGCGCCAGTTCGGGATCGAGCCGCAGGTTCGGGACGCCGGGCACGAAGGCGAGGCCGACGCCGCCCAGCGCCAGGAAGGCGGGATACGGCGCACCGAGCCGGCGCGCGACGCCGGCCAGGAGGACGGCGCCGAACAGGACGCCGACGACCCACTCGAAAATCAACATGCTGCTGAAAGAGGCGGAAGCCCGGGAGCGTTCCGGGTGCCGCGGTCGCAGGCCGGCTCAGTACTGCACGGTCGCGCGCAGGCCGAGCACCGCCGCGTTGCGCAGCCGGCGCCCGTCCGGACCGGCGATGCCGGCACCCGGCCGGATGACGTACTGCGCGTCGGGCTGCACCGTGAAGCCCGGCACGACCACCGCCTGGTAGGTCGCCTCGATCACCGCCTCGGCGCGGCGGCGCGGCATCGGCATCCCGGTGTAGAGGATCGTGTCCCGGTCGGCCCGCTGGGCGTCGTCGCCGATGCGGGCGTAGGCGAAGCTGAGGCCGACCGTGTCGTCGTCGCGCCCGTCGAGCAGGCCCTTGTAGGCGAGGCCGGTATCCACGTAGGCGTCGATCAGGCTGGAGCGGGTGGGCGACCACGCCGCGCGCACGAAGAAGCCCAGGCCCTCGTCGTCCTTGCCGGATTCCCGGTAGAGGGTTTGGTCGTAGATCGCGTAGAGGCCGGCATTGCCGCGCACCGGCCGGCCGATCCCGGTGGCGTTCGGGTCGGCCAGCGGCACGCCGGTGATGTCGAAGCGCAGGCTGTCGAACCGGCCGAAATGCTGCCAGCCGCCGAGGGTGATGTCCCCGGGCAATCCCCGGGCGCCGGGCGCGATGTTGTACGCGTAGGTGGCCTCGGCGATGACCAGGGCCGGATCGCGCAGGCGGAAATTCGTGCCCGTCCGGTCGAGGCGCTGCGCCTCCGGATCCCGACCGGGGCGGTTCGCGCCGGCCGGATCGCCGTCGTAGAGGCCGACCTGCAGGGAGAAGCCGTTGCCCGGCACGTACTTGGCCCGGATCGCCGGCGCCGCGAGCGGGTAGGCCGGGCCGCCGCTCGGCAGGTCGAGCCCGGTGATGGCCGGCCAGCCGAAGGTCGAGTTCACGAACAGGGTCGCGGTCTGGCTGACGAAGAACTCGGTATCGGCGGCCTGCTGGCCGATCCGGATCCCGAGCTGGCCGTCCATCAGGCTCTGGTCGAGCCAGAGAACGTAGAGCCGCGTCGACGGCAGCGCCTCGATGACGCTCGTCGTGAGCAGGTTGCCGACGTAGTAGCGCGACAGGCCGGTGCCGTGGATGAAGTAGGCGTTGGCGTGGACCGTCGCGCCCTGCCAGCCCGCGAGCTTGTCGAGGTCGAGGTTGAGGCGCAGGTTGAGGCGGTCCTCGACGATCGCGCCCTGCCGCAGGCCGCCGACCGGGTTGCCGAGCACGTCGACGATGTAGGTCAGGCTGTACTCGATGCCCCGCTCCTTCAGGACCGGGCGGATCCCCAGCGGATCGCCGAGCGGGCCGAGCGAGGGTTCGACCGAGCGGACGTAGCCGCCGGAGGCCTGGCTGGTGGTCTCCGGCTGGGAGACCGAGACGCGCGGATCGGCGCCCGCGCCCTCGAAGACCGAGGGCACGTGCTGCTGGGCCGCGGCGGGCACGGCCGACAGTGCCAGGGCAAACAGGGCTATGAGCTTCCGGACCATGGGCCGCTTGTCGGCGACAGTGCGGGCCGCAGAATAGCACGGCGTGCTGGTCGAACACGCTCGACCTTTGCAGGAGCCGCGCGCTCGCCTAACCGTGCGGCCGGTACACCACAGGACCGTCGATGCCCGAGACCCCCGTCTTCACGTCCGCCGCCGTCGCCGCGCCCCACAGCCTCGCCGCCCAGGCCGGCCAGACCGTCCTGGCGCAGGGCGGCAACGCCATCGAGGCGATGGTGGCGATGGCCGCCTCCATCGCGGTGGTCTACCCGCACATGAACGGCATCGGCGGCGACGGCTTCTGGCTGGTGCGCGAGCGCGGCGGGCGGGTGCGCGGCATCGAGGCCTGCGGTCCGGCCGGGCGCCTCGCCACGATCCCGCGCTACCGCGAGAAGGGCTACGACGCGATCCCCGCCCGCGGCCCCGACGCGATGGTGACGGTCGCCGGCGCGGTGGGCGGCTGGCGTCTCGCCCTGGAGCTGGCGCGGGCGCTGGGCGGCCGCCTCCCGCTGGAGACCCTGCTGGCCGACGCGATCGCGCAGGCGCGGACCGGCGTCCCGGTCTCCCCGTCGGAGGCGCGCTACGTGCCCCAGGAACTCGACACCCTCCACGACGCCCCGAACTTCGCGCGGACGTTCCTGAAGGACGGCAAGCCGTTCCCGGCCGGCGAGACCCGGTGCCTCCCGCTGCTCGCCGCCACCCTGGAGCAGCTCGCCCATGCGGGCCTCGGCGACTTCTACCGCGGCGATATCGGCCGGGAGATCGCCGCCGACCTGGAGCGCCTCGGCGCGCCGGTCACCCGGGCGGATCTGGAATCCTTCGCGGCGGTCGAGCGGGCGCCCCTGTCGATCCGCCGCCGCGACGCGACGCTCTATAATTTCCCGCCGCCGACCCAGGGGCTCGCGGCGCTCCTGATCCTCGGGATCTTCGACCGTCTCAACATCGCCGAGCCCGAGACCACGGCCCATTACCACGGGCTGATCGAGGCGACGAAGCGGGCCTTCGCGATCCGCGACCGGGTGGTCACCGATTTCGCCCGCCTGCGGCACGACCCCGCCGCGTTCCTGTCCCCGGACCGGCTCGCCCACGAGGCCGCGCTCGTCGACATGGGCCGCGCCGCCCGGGTGCCCCTGCCCGATCCCAGTCACGGCGACACGGTCTGGATGGGCGCGATCGACAAGGACGGCCTCGCCGTCTCCTACATCCAGTCGGTCTACTGGGAGTACGGCTCCGGCACGGTCCTGCCCGCCACCGGTATCTGCTGGCAGAACCGGGGCATGTCGTTCTCCCTCGACCCGAAGGCCGTGAATCCCCTGGAGCCGGGCCGGCGCCCCTTCCACACGCTGATCCCGGCGCTCGCCGCCTTCGACGACGGGCGGGTGATGAGCTACGGCAGCATGGGCGGCGACGGGCAGCCGCAGTTCCAGGCCCAGATCTGCACCCGCTACGCCGATTACGGGATGTCGGTGGCGGACGCGGTCGACGCGCCGCGCCTGCTCTACGGGCGCACCTGGGGCGCGCCCTCCCTCAGCGTGAAGGTGGAGGATCGGTTCGATCCGGCCTGTATCGCGGCCCTCGGCCGACTCGGCCACGAGATCGAGGAACTCGGCGGCTCCTACATCGACTCGCTCGGCCATGCCGGCATGCTGGTCCGCCATCCCCGGAACGGGCGGATCGAGGCGACCCACGACCCGCGCTCGGACGGCGGCGCGCTGGGTCTCTGAGACCATTTCCGATCGACCCTTCGGCGGCCGTCGCGCCGTTCGTCATCACGCGCGCAGCGCAGTGACCCAGGGCAGCGGGACGCCCCGGATCGTCGCGCGGGCTGGATCGCTTCGCTCCGCTCGCGAAGACGGTGAGAGCGAGCAGCGGCGCGGAACCTATCCCGCCTGGACGAGCCAGCAGGCGGCGCGCAGGCGCACGGCGCCGCCCGCCGCGTGCCGCCGGAGGGCCTCCGCCACGGCCGCCTCGGCGCGCGCCCGGAGATCCGGCGCGGCTTCGCGGACGAGATGGGAGCTCGGCCCGAGGTTCAGGGCGACGTGGGTGGCCGCCGCGACCGCTGCCGCGTCGGTCTCGCCCTGCCCGAGGACGATGTCCCGGTCGAGGGCATCGCAGGTGACGGCGTCGAACCCGGCCCCGCGCAGGAGCGCGACGAGTGGGTCGGCGTCGGCGAAGCGGAACGGACCCGGCGTGTCGGGCTGCGGTGGCGGCGGCACCTCCGGCAGGAGCGGCAGCACCGCGTCGCGCGGCACGCCGACCCACAGGTTCTCGGCGAGGGGCCGCCAGCACAGGAAGGTCATCCGGCCGCCCGGCCGAAGCATCCGGCGCACGTTGGCGAAGGCGCGGGCGGAATCCGCGAAGAACATCACGCCGAACCGCGACACGACGTGGTCGAACCGGCCGAGATCGGCCGTCTCGACATCGGCCTCGACGAACCGGATCGACGCGCTCCCGGGGGCCTCCGCCTCGGCGCGCTCCCGCCCCACGGCGAGGAGCGGCGCCGAGATGTCTGCGCCCGTCACGCTCCCGCCGGGCCCGACCCGGCGCGCGGCCTCCAGGGTCGTGGCGCCCGCGCCGCAGCCGATGTCGAGCACCGTCTCGCCCGGGGCGAGCCCCGCGCGGGCGAAGAGCGCCTCCGTCAGCGGGACGAACATCGCGTCGAGGACGGTCTGATTGCGCGCCCAGCGCGTCCCGACCTCGCCGTTCCAGTACTCGGCCTGGGTGATGCCGCCCGCCATGCTGCCCTCCGTCAGGCCGTCGTCGCAGCGACGGACAGTTCCGGCTTGTGGTTGAGGGTCTGGAACACGACGCAGTAGCGCTCGGTCAGCTTCAGGAGCTGCGCGAGCTTGTCCTCCGACGCGTCGGTGTCGAGCTCGAAGAACAGGCGGATGTTGCGGAAGCCCACCGGCGCCTCCTTGTCGACCCCGAGGGTGCCGCGGAAATCGAGGTCGCCCTCGGCGCTGACCGTGCCGGCGCGCAGCGGGATCTCCAGGGCGGTCGCCACCGCCTTGAGCGTCACGCCCGCGCAGGCGACGAGCGCCTCCAGCAGCATGTCGCCCGAGCACAGCTCCGCGCCCGAGCCGCCCGTGGCCGGATGCAGCCCGGCCTCCGCGATGGCGCGGCCCGTCTCGACCTTGCAGGCGATCTTGGTGTCGTCCAGCGTGCCCCTGGCCTTCAAGGTGATGACCGCCGCGTCCGGCGCGGTGCGGTACTTGTCCTTGATCGGAGCCTGGAGGGCTCGCAGCGCGGTGGCGTCCATGGCGTCGTCCTCTCGATGATGTCGCCCGACCTCGGGCGGCCGGATCGGGTTCTCGATGCGCGAAACGCCTTAGCAGGTTGTCGCGACGCCCTCACCGTCTTTGCGAGCGCAGCGAAGCAATCCAGCGTGGCGCCACGATCCCAGGGGTCGTGCCGCCCTGCCCAGCTTCGCTGGGCTCGCAGAGACGAACGGTGTCCGCAGCCGCTTGTTCGGCCCGCAGATATGAGAATCGGCGCGATCACCGAGAAGCGCCCGCGCTCAACCGATCAGGGCGGCCACGGCCTCCGCGAGGGCGTCGACCTGGGCCTCGTCGTGAGCGGCCGAGAATGCGACCCGCAGCCGCGCGGTGCCGGCCGGCACGGTCGGCGGGCGGATCGCCACCACGAGGTAGCCCTGCGCCTCCAACGCCGCCGAGATGTCGAGCGCCGCCTGCGCCTCGCCGACCAGGACCGGCACGACCGCGCTCTCGGCCTCCGGCAGGCACAGGCGGGCGGTGAAGCGCCGGGCGAGGGCGAGGGGACGGGCCCGGCGCTCGGGCTCCGCCTCCAGGATCGCCAGCGCCTCCAGGGCCGCGGCGGCCGAGGCCGGTGGCAGGCCGGTGGTGTAGACGAAGCTGCGGGCGCGGCTCGTCATCAGGTCGATGACCGGGCGCGAGGCGCAGAGATAGCCGCCGTACGAGCCGAGCGCCTTCGACAGGGTGCCCATCTCCAGGGGCGCCCGCGGTCCGTCCTCGACCACGCCGATGCCGTGGGCGTCGTCCACGAGCGTCCAGGCGTCGAAGGATTCGGCGATGCCCAGGATGTCGCCGAGGGGCGCCCGGTCGCCGTCCATGCTGAACACGCGCTCGGTCAGCACGAGGGCGCGCCCGTGGTGCGGCCGGTGCTCGGCGAGCCGCGCCGCGAGGTCGCCGGGATCGTTGTGGCGGAAGGTCAGGACCCGCGCGCCCGAGAGCCGCGCGCCCGCCCACATGCAGGCGTGGGACAGCTCGTCGAGCAGGACGAGGTCGCCCCGCCCGGCGAGCGCCGGGGTGATGCCGAGATTGGCGAGGTAACCGCTGCCGAAGACCAGGGCGGCCTCCGTGCCCTTGTGGCGGGCGAGGCCGGCCTCCAGCGCGCCGAGATAGGGGTGGTCGCCGGTCACGAGCCGCGACCCGCCCGCCCCCGCGCCGTGGCTCGCGACCGCGGCCTGGGCCGCCGCGATCACCCGCGGGTGATGCGAGAGGCCGAGATAGTCGTTGCACGAGAAGGAGACGAGCGCCCGTCCCCGCCGCGCCGCCGCGGCGCCGGCGCCGCGCTCCGTCGGCACCAGCTTGCGGCGCAGGCTGCCGGCCTCGAGGGCGTCGAGTTTCCCGGTGGCGAAGGCGTCGAGGCTGTCCATGGAGACGGGGATGGGCGGTGCCGCGCGGACAATGTCAAGCGGCGGGTGCCGGTCCTTGACCCCCGTCCGAGGCCACATCATGCCAGGCGCATGACCCTCGCAACGCCCGCAGGCCATCTCTGGCGGCCCTACACGCAGATGCGCCGCGCGGCGCCGCCCCTGGAGGCGGTCGCGACCCAGGGCACCCGCATCCGCCTCGCCGACGGGCGCGAGCTCGTGGACGGCATCGCCTCCTGGTGGACTGCGGTGCACGGCTACAATCACCCACACATAGCGGGCGCGGTGGCCGACCAGCTCGCGCGCATGCCCCACGTGATGTTCGGCGGCCTCACCCACGCGCCGGCGGAGGCCTTGGCCCGGCGGCTCGCCGCCCTGCTGCCGGGCGATCTCGACCACGTCTTCCTCAGCGATTCGGGCTCGGTCGCCGTGGAGGTCGCGCTCAAGATGGCGGCGCAGATGTGGATCAACCGCGGCGTGAGCGGGCGGACGAAGGTCCTCGCGTTCCGCGGCGGCTACCACGGCGACACGATGGGGGCGATGTCGGTCTGCGACCCCGAGGAGGGCATGCATCGCCGCTTCGGCGCCTACCTGCCGAGCCAGATCTTCTGCGACCTGCCGCGCAGCGCGGCCGAGACCGCGGCGCTCGACGTGGCCCTGGCGGCCCATCGCGACACCCTGGCGGCGGTGATCGTCGAGCCGCTGGTCCAGGGGGCCGGCGGGATGCGGACCCACCCGCCGGAGGTGCTGGCGACGGTCGCCGGGCTGGCGCGCCGCCACGGGCTGCCGCTCATCGCCGACGAGATCTTCACCGGCTTCGGGCGCACCGGCAGCCTGTTCGCCTGCGAGCAGGCGGGGATCGTGCCCGACATCCTGTGCCTGTCGAAGGCGCTCACGGGCGGCACGATGGCGCTCGCCGCCACGATCGCCCGCACGGAGGTGTTCGCGGCGTTCTGGTCCGAGGATCCGGCGGCGGCGCTGATGCACGGCCCGACCTTCATGGCCAACCCCCTCGCCTGCGCGGCGGCCAATGCCAGCCTCGACCTGTTCGAGACCGAGCCGCGCCTGAGCCAGGCCCGCGCCATCGCGGAGCGCCTCGCCGCGGGGCTGGAGCCGCTGCGGCGTGTGTCCGGCGTGGCCGATGTCCGGGTCCTCGGGGCCATCGGCGCGGTCCAGTTCGCGCGGGCGCCCGATCTGGCCGTCCTGAAGGCGGAACTGCTCGCCCGCGGCGTCTGGGTGCGGCCCTTCGGCGACATCGTCTACCTCACCCCCGCGCTCACGATCGGTGCGGCCGATCTCGACCGGCTCGTCGAGGCTGTCGCCGGGGTGGTGACCGAGCTGGCGCCGGCATCGACATGACGCCCGCGCGTTCCACTTTCCCGTGACGAGCCCCCGTGCCCGCCTGCAACCCGGGACCGTTTCTGCCGTTGGGCCTACGGCTGGAGATGCGTGCGGCGGCCCGCGCGGCCGGGTGCTGCCGAAGGGAGTACACAGTGGCGAGCGAGCAGACGGGTTCGAGCGGCGATCGGCCGGTAATCCTCCTCGTCGAGGACGAGGCGCTGACGATCATGGACCTCGGGGACGTGCTGGAGGAAGGCGGCTACGACACCGTCCAGTGCGCCTCGGCCGAGCGGGCGCTGAGCATCCTGCAGGCGCGCCCGGACATTTGCGGGCTGGTCACGGACGTGCAGCTCTCGGGAAAGACCGACGGTTTCGACCTCGCGAGCTCCGTGGCCGAGGCGCGGCCGCAACTGCCGATCCTGATCGTGTCCGGGCGCGCGGCTCCGGACCCGGCCCGCATGCCCGAGCATGCCGAGTTCATCGCCCGTCCCTGCACCGGCGAGGACATCCTGGACCGTCTCCAGCGTCTCATGCACTGCTGAGCGGGCCTCCGCGCCAGCCCCGTCATCGCACCGTCACCGGTCGGCGCCACAGGGACCGGGGCGGCCGCTTGATGGGGGTGGACGGTGCAGATTCAGGATCGTCCGGCGGCCGCCGGCTCTAATTCGGGCGCTCCGGTGGGCGACAAGCAGAAGCGCGATCATCAGGACGAGGCCGCGGTGCTCGGCCTCCCGTCCAAGAAGCTGAGGCCGCCCGGCGTGCGCAGCGTCGGCTGGGCGCTGGTGCAGGCGGCGCGCCTGCACCGGGCACGGACCGGCGACCGTCTGGCGAAGCTCGGCCTGTTCGCCGGCCAGGAGCAGGTGGTGCAGGCGCTCGCCGCGGCCGGCACGATGACGATGGGCGATCTCGCCGCCCTGCTGCGTGTCCGGCCGCCCACCGCCTCCAAGACCGTCACGCGGCTCGCGGCCCTCGGCATCGTCGAGCGCCGGGCCGAATCGGGCGACGGCCGCGTGGTGCGGGTCCAGCTCACGGAGACCGGCAGGGCCAAGGCCGAGGCCATCGAGCGGATCCAAGAGGAGGTCGAGGCCGAGTTGCTCGACCACCTCGACAAGACCGATCGCCGCCGCCTCCGGAAGCTCCTGCGCAAGGCGGCTCGCGGCCTCGCGGAGGCGGCCGGCGCATCCGGTCAGACGACCGAGGCAGATGCCGAGATCGAGGCCGAGGACGAGGCGGAGGCGCTGGCCACCTGACCGTCGCCCTCAGGCCGCGCGGCGCCAGGCCGGGAACGGATCCGGCAGGCCGCGATAGGGCGCGGGATCGAACGGCGCCCGGTCCGCGCCGGTCTCGATCAGGCAGGCGTCCAGCGCTGCCGTGAGCGCCGCGGCGTCCATGCCGGTGCCGATGAAGACCAGCTCCTGGCGCCGGTCGCCCCAGACCTCGCTCCAGACGTCCCGGAGCCGCGCCTGGAACTCGGGCGCCTCCGGCCAGCGCCGCCGCGGCACGGCCGACCACCAGAACCCCATCGCCGAGACCCGGGCCACGGCGCCCGCCAGGGAGAACTCGCCGACCCAGTCCGGCCGGGTCGCGAGCCAGAAGTGGCCCTTCGCGCGGATCAGACCCGGCCACGTGGCGTTGACGAAGGCGTTGAAGCGCTCCGGGTCGAAGGGCCGCCGGGCCCGGTAGACGAAGGAGGCGATGCCGTACTCCTCGGTCTCCGGCACGTGCGCGTGGGCGCCGTAGAGCTCCTTGAACCAGAGCGGGTGCTGCTGCGCCTTCTCCTCGTCGAAGAGGCCGGTGTCGAGGATCTCGGCGAGCGGCGCGCGCCCGTGATCGGTCTCGAGGATGCGGGCATCGGCGTTCAGGCCGCGCACGACGGAGCGCACCAGCGCGAGGTGCTCGGCCGGCACGTCGCGCGCCTTGTTGATCACCACCACGTCGGCGAACTCGATCTGCTCCACGAGCAGGTCCACGAGCGTGCGCGTGTCCTCGGCGCCCGCCGTCTCGCCGCGCTCGCGCAGGAAGGCGGCCGAGCCGTAATCCTTCAGCAGGTTCACCGCGTCGACCACGGTCACCATCGTGTCGAGGCGGGCGAGATCCGAGAGCGACCGGCCGGCCTCGTCGCGGAACGAGAAGGTCGAGGCGACCGGCAGCGGCTCGGCGATGCCGGTTCCCTCGATCAGCAGGTAGTCGAACCGCCCCGTCTCCGACAGCCGCCGGACCTCGGCGAGCAGGTCGTCGCGCAGGGTGCAGCAGATGCAGCCGTTGGTCATCTCGACCAGGGTCTCGTCGGTCCGGGACAGGTCGGCGCCCCCGGCGCGGACCAGATCGGCGTCGATGTTCACCTCGCTCATGTCGTTCACGATGACCGCGACGCGGCGGCCGTCGCGATTGTTGAGCACGTGATTGAGCAGGGTCGTCTTCCCGGCCCCGAGGAAGCCGGACAGGACGGTGACGGGAAGGCGGGTGTCGCGCTGGGTCATGACGCGATCAAAATGTTATAACGTTTCAAAGTCAAGCCGCATCGACGGAGCGAGCCGAAGCGCCGCCCGGACGCCTGTTGCAACGATGTAACGTTTCTCGCCCGTGTCCGACGGGCGCGGGATTAAGGCTTGCACCGATCCGATGGGCCGCAACAATGAAACGATATAACACTGTGTGAGTCTCGATGCTTCCCTCGCGCCGCTTCGGCTTCCTCGCCAGCACGGTCCTGTCCTCGACCGTCTGCGCCGGCCTCCTCACACCGTCCGCCGCGCGGGCGCAGCAGGCCGTCGCCCTCGACGAGATCAGCGTCACCAGCCCGAGCCCGATCCAGCCGTCGCGCGGCGCGGTCGCGGCGGACGCGGCGGTGCCGATCGGCGTCCTGCCGGTGGCGACCAACACGTTCTCACCGGTGACGGTGGTGACCCAGGACCAGATCGCGCGCGACCAGCCCCGGACCCTGGGCGACGCCCTGTTCGACCGTCCGGGCATCTCGGGCACGACCTACGCGCCGGGTGCGGCCTCGCGACCGATCATCCGCGGCCTCGACAATGCCCGGGTGCGGATCCAGGAGAACGGCATCGTCAACGGCGGCGTGTCCGACCTCGGCGAGGACCACGCCGTGCCGGTGAACCCGCTGGTCTCCGACCGGATCGAGGTGATCCGCGGTCCCGCGACCCTGCGCTACGGCTCGGGGGCCATCGGCGGCGTCGTCTCGGCCGACAACAACCGGGTCCCGACCTTCATCCCGGCGAACGGGGTGCAGGGGCAGGTCACCAGCGGCTTCTCCAGCGTGGATAACGGCCGGCTCGGGGCCGCCACGGTGGACGCCGGCGGCGACGGCATCGCGGTCCACGCCGACGGCTTCAAGACCGCCAACGACAGCTACGCGATCCCCGGCGGGATCCAGCGCAACTCGTACAACGAGTCGCAGGGCGGCGCGGTCGGCATCTCGGCGATCGGCGACCGCGGCTTCGTGGGCATCTCCTTCAGCCACTACGACGCGGTCTACGCGATCCCCGGCGGCGTTGCCGAGCAGGACCGGACCCGCCTGACCCCGAACCAGGACCGGGTCCTGTCGCGGGGCGAGTACCGTCCGCTCGACGGGCCCTTCGAGGTGATCCGCTACTGGGCGGGCTACTCGGTCTACCGCCACAACGAGGTCGGGATCGGCGACGACGGGATCGAGGGCGTCCAGGCGATCTTCAAGAACCGCGAGGCCGAGGGACGCCTGGAACTCCAGCACGTCCCGGTCATCACCGAGTTCGGCAGGCTCACCGGCGCTCTGGGCTTCCAGTCGGACCGGCGCGTGATCAACACGCAACTCGAATCGTTCCTGCCGAAGACGGAGTCGCGCGCGAACGCGGTCTACCTCTTCGAGGAGCTGGAACTGCGCCCCGGCACGCGGCTGCAGGCCGCCGGGCGCTACGAGGTTGACCGGCTCTCGAGCACGGCGGCCCAGTTCCCCTCCGACTACGTGCCGGTCGACGGCCAGGAGCCGTTCCAGTACGCCCGGACCCGGCGTTTCGCCCCGAAGAGCGCCAGCATCGGCGCCCTGCAGGACCTGCCCTACGGCTTCGTGGCGAGCCTCACCGGCTCCTACGTCGAGCGCGGGCCCACGGGCTACGAGCTGTTCTCGCAGGGCCCGCACGACGCCACCGCGACCTTCGAGATCGGCAACCCGAACCTCAAGAAGGAGCGCGCCCGGACCGTCGAGGCCAGCATCCGGCGGGCCGAGGGGCCGTTCCGCCTGGACGCCACCGGCTACTTCACCCGCTACACCGGCTTCATCTACCGGAACTACACGGGTCTGACCTGCGACGACGACTTCGCCTCCTGCGGCGTCGGCACCGACAACCGGCAGATCGTCTACCAGCAGCAGAACGCGACCTTCTACGGCGCCGAGATCATCGGCCAGTACGACCTCGTGCCGGTGGGCAACGGCTTCGCCGGCGTCGAGGCGCAGTTCGACTTCGTCCGCGCCCAGTTCGACAACGGCGCGAACGTGCCGCGCATCCCGCCCTACCGGCTCGGCGGCGGCGTCTACCTGCGGGCCGACGGGTGGTTCGCGCGGGTGAACCTGCTCCACGCCTTCAGCCACGACGCCACGGCCGTGTACGAGACGCCGACCCCCGGCTACGACGACCTGCGCGCCGAACTGAGCTACACCAAGGCCGTCGATCCCGCGGTCTACGGGGCGAGCGCGATCACCCTCGGCCTCCAGGGCCGCAACCTGCTGAACGACGATATCCGCAACTCGACCTCGTTCAAGAAGGACGAGATCCTGCTGCCGGGGCGGAACGTGCGGCTGTTCCTGACGGCGCGGTTCTAGGGTCGGACATCAGGCCGCGTGATCGTGATGATGCTCGAGAGGGATGGATCATCGCCGGCCCGCTTCCGGACGGCGCTGTTTGGCCGGGCGCCGCTGCTCCGCCCGTTGTCCCGCGTCTACCTGTTGTGAAGGTAGATTATATACAATAAACGCCGGGCTTCCCGATCTTTGCCACCGGGTGGCGACAGGGGTGCCCAGGCGGCGGATGCAACCGTTTTTCTCGACAGACGGGATTCATCCCAGAAACGCGGTCCGCCAATGGCGGGAGCTGGTCTGCGAGCGGCTCGTGCCTGCCGAGATCGAGACGCCGGACGGTCTCCCGTTCCAGGGACGGCTGGACGTGACGTGTATCGGCGCGATGCCGATCTCGCATTTCTGGCACACAACCGTGCGGACCAGAATCACGGACGCCAAAGCGCGCCGCCGCGGGAACCCCGATCGGGTTTTCGTGCTCCTGAAGCTGTCCGGACGGGATACAATCCAGCAGCTTGACCGGGAGGCGAAGACCGAGCCGGGCGACCTCATCTTGCTCGACTCGAGTTCATCCGTGATGGAGGCTGAGACCGGCGACTCCTTGGTCATCGATCTGCCGCGCCAGCGTTTCGAGACCGTTCTGGGCCCGTCCCGACTCTACACCGCGCTCACGGCCGCAGCGGACCTCGCCTCGACGACCCTGACGGGCTCGTACCTTCAGGAACTCGTCCGGGTCAGCGATCGCCTCACCCCTGACGCGGCCGAGCGCATGGCATCGATCGGCGTCGACCTGATCGTGGCGAGTCTCGCCGAACGGATGGCGCAGGAGGTACCCCGTTCCATCCACGGCACCGTCACGGTCCAGCGCGCCAAGGCCTATGTCGAGGCCCATCTGGGCGATCCGAACCTGGACCCGCCCCGGCTCGCCGCCGCGATGGGCGTGTCGTTGCGGCGGCTGCAGGAGCTGTTTCATGAGCGCGGCCGGCACATCTCCGACTACATCTGGGGACGCCGACTGGAGGTGGCAGCCAAACGCCTGACCGACCCGGCCTGCGCCACCCTGTCGATCGGCCTGTTGGCTTATGGCTGCGGCTTCAGCAGCCAGGCGCATTTCGCGCGCCGCTTCAAGGATCGCTACGACGTGAGCCCCCGTGAATACCGACAGGCGCACAGGCCGGACGTGGAGATATTTGCGTCCGCCTCCGGGCTGTCGTCCTGACGCGCAGCACGACCGGATCGGAAACCACCGCCGGGCTGATCTCGACCGCTCGACAGCACACGCTGAAACCGACCTCAGGCGGACAGCGTCCGACGCAGCCTGCGCCAGCCCGCCACGATCCCGGTGACCGCGATGCCCGCCGCCAGGAAATTCAGGACCCACTGGGCCGTATCGTGCAGGGGGCGGTTGCCGGTGAGCCCCGGCAGGTCGAGCCGGTGCGCGGCGTCGAACAGCCAGCGGTTGATCCGGCCCGAGCGGTCCAGGCGCTGGAGGATCGTGCCGTCCCGGGGATCGACGTGGAGCCACGTGGCGGCCGCGTCGCCGAAGCGCAGGCGCAGCACCGGAAGCGGCCGTGGGTCGGCCCCGTGGGGATACCAGTAGGCGTCGTAGGCGTATAGCGGGCGGATCGACCGGAGGGGACCGTCCGCGAAACCGTCTGCCGCGGCCGTCGCGATGCTGCGCGCGTCGAGGGCGGTCGCGCCGTCCGCTGCGACCGTCCGGAGGCCGTCCGCCGTCTCGGCGACGATCCACCAGCGTCCGCCGATGGCGGCGAAGCGCAGGGTGCGCGTATCCGGCACGGCGCCATCGCGGAGCCGGTGCGGATCGAGGCCGAGCGCCGGCGGGGTTCCGGCATAGGCGGCGCGCAACGCTACCGGCGGGCTGGTCGCGCTGAACCAGCGGTTCGGGTTCATGGAGATCCAGCCGCTGACGATGAACGTGCTCAAGCCGAGGCCCCCCGCGAGGCCGAGCAGGTGGTGCCAGCGCGCCAGCCCGCGATAGGGCGTGACGGCCCCGGCCGCGTAGCGCCGCCGAAGGCGCAGGCGCCAGATCCCGATCGCGCCTCCACTCAGCGCGCCGAGGGCGGCGAAACCGGAGAGCCACAACAGGATCGTCCGCCACAGCTCCGGCCGGGCCCGCAGCGGCGTGAGGTAGATCCAGTGCGCCACCGAACCCACCCAGTTCCAGCCCCGCTCGAAGCGTGTCGTGTCGAGGGCGATCTCGCCGGTCACCGCAGACACGTAGAGCTCGGTCCCCGCGGCGTCGCCGAGGGCCACCTTCAGGAAGGGCCGGAGCGGGTCGTAGCGGGCCGTGACGGTCCACTGGTCGCGCGCGACCTGCTCGGCCTGCGCAGCCGGAGCACCACCGGCCGCGACACGCAGCGCGTCTGCGGGTGTCAGCGGGCCGAGCCGCGCGCCGGTCCGTGCCGAGACCGTCACCCGGGCGCCGTCGTGGCCGGCGATCCGGTAGACCGGCTCACCGCCCCGCATCTCCAGGCCGAAGGCGGCCGGCACGCCGGCGAGCCCGCCGGCGCGGAGCGCGTCGTCCGGCGCGACCGCGACCTGATCCCAGGCGATCGGGGCGAGCCGCGACAGCCGCTCGGCCTCGGTGAGCGCCGGGAACGGCACGTAGAGCATCACCAGCCCGGAGCCGATCCACAGCGCGAAGAACAGCCCCGCGGCGATCCCGGCCCAGCGGTGGAACAGGAGCAGCCAGCGCCGTCCCGCCTTGCCGAGCCGGCGCGGCAGGCTCACCACGTCACCGTGTAGGCGACCTCGACCGAGCGCGGGCGCCCGAGCAGCCAGTTGGTCCCGACCCCGTTCACGGCGTTGCCCGAGATCGCGTAGACCTTGTCGAACAGGTTGTAGACCCGCACGGACAGGCGCGAATCCGCCGTCACCTGATGGTCCAGGACCGCGTTGACGAGGTTGTAGGCGGGGCGCCGCGCCGTGTTGCCGAAGTCGCTGTAGACCTGCCCGACGTTCTGCAGTCCGACCCGCGCGGTCCAGTCGCGGGTGACGTCCCAGGTCAGCCAGAGGTTGGCCACGCGCTCGGGCACGTCGATCGGCTGGTTGCCGGCATACGAGACGGTGGCGCCGTTCACCGTCTGGTCGAACCGGTCGTACTGCGCGTGGAGGAGCGCGAGGTTGCCGTCGAGCCGCCAGCCCGGCGCGAAGCGCCAGCCGAGCGCCAGCTCGAAGCCCTGCGAGGACTGGCTCCCCACCTGCGTGGACAGCGTCGGCTGGCCGGGGATCGCCGAGATCAGGTTGTCCTTGACGATCCGGTAGCCCGCGACGGTCCATTCGAGGGCGCCGTCGAAGGCCAGCCCCTTGGCGCCGATCTCGACCTGATCGCCGGTCGCGAGCTTGAAGCCCGCCAGCGACTGCGACAGCGTGATCAGGCTGTTCACCGGGTCTGTGGCGAAGCTGTACTGGGCGTAGAGCGCGCTGTCCGGCGTCGGGTTGTAGACGAGGCCGAACCGGTAGCCGAGCGCCCGATAGGTCTTCTCGAACCGCGATCCCGTCTGCAGGTCCTCGCGGTTCAGTGTCGGCACGTCGAGGCGCACGCCGGTGAGGAACGACAGCTTGTCCGACAGGATCACCCGGTCCTCGGCGAAGACCGAGGCCTGGCTCGTCTGTGTCGCGTAGGCCGGGCGCGCCCGGCCGTTCTGCGGGAAGAGGCCCGGATCGTAGCCGGTGAGCGGCACGCTCGTGGTCTGGTCGAAGTAGAAGTTGTTGGTGTGGCGGAAGTCGATGTGATTCACGTCGAAGCCGGCCACGAACTGGTTCGGCAGCCCGAACAGGCTGCCCCGGAACGTCGCGTCGAGGCGGTCTCCGACCTGCTCCTGGCTGTGGTAGATCTCCAGGTAGTCGCCCCGGTCCACGAGCCCGGTGCCGCGGTTGTAGCTGTACTGCTCGACGTCGAGCCAGTGGCGCCGGCTGGTCAGCCGGTAGGCGGTGTTGCGGATCGTGATGTCGGCCGAGGGGGACCACTCGGTCTTGAGCTGGGTCCAGTTGTCGGCCCAGGTGATCTTCGCGTCGCGGACGTTGTAGTTGTTGAACCGGATGAGATCCGGGATCCGTCCCTCGACCAGCGGGGTGCCCCAGTAGCGGGCGGGCTCCTGGTAGCCGAGATCGTGGCTCAGGGTGAAGGCCAGGTCGGCGCTCGGCCGGAACAGCAGGGCGGCGGAGACCGCGAGGTTGCGGAAATCGCCCTCCGGCCGCATCCAGCCGTCGGCGCGGTTGCCGCTGACGTTGAGGCGGTACGCGAAGGTGTCGCCGTACTCCGCCTGCCCCAGCGGGCCGCCGGAATCGAGGGCGAGCCGCGCGACCCCGTCGGTGCCGATCACCGCGCGGGCGGCGTTGATCGGCACGAAGACCGGCTTCTTGGGCACCACGTTGATGACGCCGCCGATGGCGCCGTCGCCGTAGAGCACCGAGGACGGCCCGCGCAGCACCTCGATCCGCTCGACGTTCCACGTGTCGAACGGGAAGGTCACGGTGTTGGCGCCGACGTAGAAGCGCGTGCCGTCGTAGAGCTGCTGGATCGAGTTCGGGCCGGCGAAGCCGCGGGACGTGAACGCGCCGTTGCCGTTGCCGGGCGCCGCGATGGTGGTGATGCCGGTCGCGTCCTGGGTCACGGCCTCGGCGATCGTGTCCTGGCCGCGCAGCCGCGCGGTCTCGCCCGACACGATGTCGAGGCTGGCGGGCGTCTCCAGCGGCGTCAGGCCGAGGCGGCTCGCGGTCCGGTCGGGCGTGCGCAGGTTGAGCCCGTTCGGCGGGAGGCGGCCCGGGTCGCCGCCCGCGCCCGCGACCGACAGCTCATCCAGCGTGACCGCCTCCTGTGCGGCGGCCGGACTGGCGAGGAGCGCGAGGAGAACGCCGCAGAGGGGGGCCCGCCCGCCGGGGCGGGAGCGATGGGTCGATGGAGACATGGGGAAAGCGGTCCGTGCACGGCGCGCGCCGGCCCCCGCGTCCTACAGGCATTGTAATAACATTACAATGCGCCCGCTGTCCGGTAGCCTCTGCCCGTGCGGGCGCGCGACGGCGTCCTGCGACAGGGCTCGAGGGAGTCGGGACGGCGGAGACGGGCATGGGGAACGGCGTCGCGGGCGCGCTTGCTGTGGCACGTCACCGCGAACGAGGCCTCGGCGGCCGCCTCCCCTCGGGACTGGCGTCGCCTCGACACCCGCCAGGACACCCCGCCCGGCGCGTTTCGCGTGTGACCACGGCTGACGGCAGGTCTCCTGGCTCGCGGGTCGCCGCCCTCGCACCGTCTTCCCGGGGTGACCCAGTGACGTGGTGGTGAAGGGCTCGCCGCTTACAGTTGCGGGGGCAGCCGCGGCTTCGGGGCGAACCCCTCACCGCGTTCCCTTTTGATCCCCGAGGGGAACCGTCGAGCACAGCTTGGCCGTAGCGGGGGCGGGCGTCAACCGTGTGTCCGGTTGTTGCCGTGGATCGGCGCGCTGTGCGCCGGTCCGTTGCGGCCTCGCCGACGACGGGCTAGCCCGTGCGGGATGACGGTCTGGCGGCCCCCTGCGGAGATTCGCGTGAAGGCGCTGGGTCTGCCCCGGCGCGGCAACAGCCTGCTCGTGGCCGAGGTCCGCGCGGATGACGGGCGGCTGAAAGGCGTCCGGCCGCTCGGCGGCAGCGTCGCGTTCGGCGAGCGGGTCGAGGACGCCCTGATCCGGGAGTTCCGGGAGGAGCTCGGCGTCACCGTCTCGGTGCTCGGCGGCCCCCGCGTCGTGGAGAACATCTTCACGCACGAGGGGCAGGTCGGGCACGAGGTGCTGTTCCTGTTCCCCGTCGCCCTGCCGCCGGGGCGGTTCGACGGGCAGGAGCGCTTCGTGTTCCACGAGGATTCCGGCACCGCCTGCGTGGCGCGGTGGTGCGATCTGGACGGGCTCGACGTGCCGGGCGGTCCCGACCTCTTCCCCGCCGGCCTGAAGGACCGCCTCCGCGACGCGTGGCGCGCGGAGCCCTGACGGACCGGGCCGGCCCACCGCCTTTGCCGCTCGGCGCGGGCGATGCTACAGCCGGGCAATCCCATCGGTCCGGACGTCCGCGACGCCGCGGCCCATGCGCCCGGACGCTCCGTCCGACGCGGAGACGGGTGCCGGCGGAAGCATGACGATACGACCTCCCAGAAGCGGCGGGCCGACGGGGCGCAAGCCTCAGGCCGGCAAGTCCAGCGCCAGCAAGTTCAGGGGCGGCAAGGCCCAGGCCGACGGCCGCGCCCGCACGGGCCCGCGCACCAGCGCCCGCGACGCCGCCGAGCGCGCGGCCCGCAACCGCGGCGA